>JAOAAK010000015.1 GCA_026418905.1 Bacteroidales bacterium
TGCATTGTCCAACGTACTGAAGGGAGTATCCAATGAATTATCTGTTTGCTCCCCACCCCCAACTTTTTTATATGAAGACAATTCTTTATCGATTCGATCTAGCAATTCATCAACCCTTTTTGATAAATCACCCTGCGAATCGCTACTGGCATTTTGACTAGTTAATTGAGTTTGAGCAGGTTTTTTTCTTTTCCTGGTAGAAAAATAAATTATGATAACTGCAATGATTAAATAAAACAAAATTTGATAAAAAGCTTTTTCCATAACCGAATCTTAATTTAATTTGGTAAAAATATTAAAATTTTTTATTCCAACAATAAAAAAGTAGTACCTAATTCTCGCTCTGTAGTAAAAAGTGTGATTTGATATTTTCCTTTAGGTAAATCAAGATTTTCCCTTAAATAATCTACACAAACTTGTTCTGATTTCTGTTTGTAACGAACCGTTGTTTTAGTAGAATATTGTATTCTCTTTCCCTGGTAAACGACAGAATAACTTCCTTGAGAAAGAATTATATTATCAGGTCTAGCTATCCTAATATAAACTTCAAGATCATTACTTTGTACCAATGGATTTTCTCCCACAGTGAAACAAATACGAATTAAATCGGTTTTCTTCGCCTTGTTTGTTAGCTGCTCCTTTGAGCCACTTTTTATGTTGTATGCATTCGCTACTATGTTGTATACAGACAAATATGCAGCAGAAGTAATTTTGTTGGACAATTCTTCTTTTTCTTTTTCAAGTTCAATTGTTTTCTGGGTATATTCTTCTATTTTATTTCTCAAATTTTTATTTTCTGCTTGGAGTTGTAAATTTTCTCGATATAAGCTATCAATCTGATGTACATAACTCTGAGTGATTCGTCTCAATGCATCAAGTTTTTTCTTGATTCGATAATAATCTGCTTGACTGTTTATCAGTTTTTCTATTTCCTTAGCTTGTGCCATAATAATGCTGTCTTTTTCAGCCAGTTTACCTGATATCTCTCCGTATTGTTGCTTGATTTTTTCATGTTCTGCTAGCAAAGAGTCAAGCTCTGCCTTAAGTTCCATATTTTGTTGAATAGTGGTTTGTTTTTCAATCACAACAGTACGAGTTTCCTTTTTGTTTAACATCAATAAAACAACCAGTATAGCTATCAGAACAGCTTCAACGATGGCAACGATTTGCCATCTACGAGCTCTTTTCTCTGAAGTCATATCCATGATGAAAATTTTTGCAAATTTATAACTTTACAAATATGAAACGAATCCATGTTTTCAATACTTTCACAGAAAGCCTATTACATTTGTTTTATCCCAACATTTGTGCCGGCTGTGGGATGATATTGTTAAGAAATGAAAATACCATTTGCATCAATTGTTATACAAAACTCGAATTCAGAAATGATGTCAATGAAGAAGAAAATCCTGTCGCCCAACTATTTTATGGAAAAATTATTTTCCATCATGCCATGGCACTATTGCATTATCATAAACAATCCCTAATACAAAAGCTTCTATTTGATTTAAAATATCATCAAAAACCCAACATTGGATGGTGGCTTGGAAGAATGATGGCAATTCATATCCAAAACTCACCATTTCTAAAAGATGTTGAGATTTTAATTCCTGTTCCTTTGCACCCTAAAAAATTAAGGGCAAGAGGATACAATCAATCACAAGTTATTTGTGAAGGAATACTTGACGTACTACCACATCTGAGTCTTGAAACTGATGCAATCATTCGTTCCATTTTTACAGAAACTCAAACACGAAAAAATACGTGGCAAAGATTTCAGAATGTAAAAGAAGTTTTTCTACTTAAGAAACCAGATCGCTTGAAAAATAAACACATACTTATCGTAGATGATGTTATCACAACTGGATCAACGATGGAAGCTTGTGCAAAAAAAATCCTTCAAGTCGAAGGAACAAAAGTCAGTTTTGCTGCAGTAGCAAGTCCTGTTTAACTTGTCTCCCCGGCAGGATTCGAACCTGCGACCCGTTGATTAAGAGTCAACTGCTCTGCCAGCTGAGCTACGGAGAGAACCATTGCAAAGATATAACATAATTTTTAAATGTCAGCATTCGTATTAAATTTCTCTTTTACCTTTGTAACTCAAAACTATTACACATGAAATACAGAGAAATTATCGGTTTTACTCTTATATTTCTCATTATCATTGTTTTCTCCATCATCAATCAACCAACCTCCCCCCCCGCTCAGAATCCACCCAGTGATTCACTTACAGTAAAAACAACTCATGATTCAGACTCTCTTAGTCAGGCCCCATCGATGGAAGATTCGACATATCACCAAACAGGTTTGCATTTATCTTCTTCAGACTCTTCAGCATTAACTGTTTCATTTACTACATCGGGTGAATTTTATAAACATTTCAATGGAAAAGAAGACACGATTCAAGTCGAAAACGATGTAATGAAGGTAACATTTTCTACCAAAGGTGCAATGATACGACAAATTGAGCTCAAAGATTTCCTAACCTACGACAAACAACCTTTAAAACTATATTTTCAAAACGAAAATTTATTCAATGTCATCTTATCAACTAAAAAAATTCTTTTACATACGGAAAAATTATTTTTCACACCTCTTACCTCTCAAAAGCATTTAATGGTAACGAATGATTCGCTAAAGTTAATATTTGAAGCATTAGCTGTCAACGAAACAGACTCCCCGTGTGGCAAACTCATTTTTGAGTATGTTTTCAGAAAAGACGCCTACGACTTTAATTTTTACATAAGGACTGAAAACGGCAAAACGTTTCTTCCGCCAGGTATTTCTCTTTTCACTTTACAGTGGAAAAGTGAGCTGGCAAGAAGTGAAAAACATGCTGAAACCGAACGCACCAATTCCACTATTCACTATGCATCTGCAAAACTGGAGACTAATTACCTTTCAGAACGAAAAAATGATGATAAAAAAATCAATTATCAATTAAATTGGATTGCTTACAAAAGTCAGTTTTTCACTTCGGTATTGCTGACACAATCGAAACCATTTACTTCATCCGAAGTAAAAGTTTATACTAAGGAAATTGAAGACCCTAAGTATTTAAAGACAATGTATTCAACCTCTATCTATGAATTCAAACCCGAGGAAGAAAATTCAATCAAATTCAAATTTTTCACAGGACCACTTAAGTACAAGCTATTACGTTCCTACAAAGCTAAATTGGAACGACAAATCCCTCTAGGTTGGGGTTTTGCTCCTATAGCATGGATTAACAGGTTTGCTGTACTACCCGTATTCAACTGGCTTGAAAGCTATAATCTTAATTATGGAATTATTATTCTTATTTTAACCATTTTATTAAAAATTGTACTCTTCCCCATTACTTATCGAACTTACTTAAGTTCAGCTAAAATGCGGGTTTTACAACCAGACATAGAAGCCATTAACAAAAAATTTCCGAAGCCAGAAGACGCTGCAAAGAAGCAACAAGCCATGATGGAATTGTATAGGCGTTCGGGTATCAATCCTGCTGCTGGCTGCTTCCCTATTTTATTACAATTGCCCATACTCATTGCCATGTTTAGATTTTTCCCATCTGCCATTGAGCTACGTCAGCAACCATTTCTTTGGGCAGAAGATTTATCAACGTATGATTCTATACTTGACTTAGGTTTCCATATTCCTTTTTACGGAGATCATGTCAGTCTGTTCACACTACTGATGACGATCTCTACTCTCGTATACACACGCCTCAACGAAAAATTAATGAGTACCGGTTCTCAAACACTACCTGGTATGCGGTTTATTACTTATCTAATGCCCATCTTATTTCTTGGCTTTTTTAATAGTTTTTCTGCTGCATTGAGTTATTATTATTTACTAGCGAATCTGTTTACCTTTGTGCAAATTTTTGGAATTCGTTATCTTATTAGCGAAGACAAACTTAGAAAACAAATCGAAGAACATCGCAAAAAACCTCTCAAAAAATCTCGTTGGCAACAGCGACTTGAAGAAATGCAGAAACAACAAACAAAGAAAAAATAATTTTTAAAAAAGTATTATTTTTGCATCTCAAAAATTGATTCTTATGGCAAAGAAAAGCAAAGAAGCAAGAATACAAGTGATCCTCGAATGCACAGAACATAAAAACAGTGGTTTACCAGGAACTTCACGTTACATTACGACCAAAAACAAAAAAAACACACCCGACAGATTAGAATTGAAAAAATATAATCCCATTCTAAAAAAACATACCATTCACAGAGAAATAAAATAATTAAGCCATGGCAAAGAAAGTTATCGCAACCCTAAGAACGGATAAGAAAGCCCAATACACTAAGGTTATTAAACCTTATCGCTCAGCAAAAACTGGGGCATATAAGTTCAAAGAAGTTATTATTCCAAGTGAACAAGTGAAAGAATTTCTTCAACAAAAATTTGAGTAATTAACATTTTTCAATTACTAAAAGCTGCTGATAAATGGCAGCTTTTTTTATTTAAATATTGTAAGTTTGCATGTAAAATAAATAGTATGACAACAGAAAATCTTGAAAATGTTCAGCAAGAACCACAAAACCAGCAAAAAAGTGATCAGAAAAAAGGACCTCAATTTTCTTGGCATAACATAGATGAGTTTTTCAAAAAAAATAATAAGATCATTTCAATCGTAGTAGGTACTCTTGTTGTTATCGTGGTTGGATTTTGGGGATATAAAAAGTTCATTCAAGGACCACGTGAAGAAAAAGCAGGAGAAGAAATGTATTTCGCAGAATATTATTTTACTGTTGACTCCCTTAATAAAGCTCTTAATGGCGATGGTATACATCCTGGTTTTCTTGATATTATTAATGATTATTCTGGAACATCCGTTGGTAATCTCGCTCGCTTCTATGCTGGTGTCATTTATTTAAAACAAGGTCTTTATGATGAAGCTATTGAACAATTGAAAAAATTCAAAAAACGTGGATACATCATAGGTGCCATTGGCTACGGACTACTAGGAGATGCTTATGTAGAACTAGGAGATTACGAAAATGCTATCAAATACTATAAAAAAGCCAGTGAACATTATCCTAATTTTTTCACTACCCCTATGTATTTATTGCGTTTAGGCTGGTGCTACGAAGAAACTGGTGAATGGGAAAAAAGTCTCGAATGTTACAAACAAATACAAGAAAATTATCCAAATAGTTTTGAAGCACGCGACATCAAGCGATACATAGGTAGGGCAGAACATATGCTCTCATTCAATCAACCATGAAAAAAAAGAAAAATCTTTCTGAAATAACTTTTCCAAAACTTAATCATAAAAGACTGAGAATTGTTGTTATTACATCCGAATGGAATAGTGAGATCACACATGAATTAGAAAAAGGATGTATTAATACTCTTAAGGAAGCCGGTATTGAGAAAATTGAGACATACCATGTGCCAGGAAGTTACGAGCTTCCACAATATGCTAATATGCTTATCGAACATAACCTTTCGCTCAATCAAGCTATCGATGCTGTCATTTGTCTCGGATGCGTCATAAAAGGAGAAACTCCTCATTTCGACTACATATCTTCGGCGGTTTCGCATGGCATTATGAACGTTAGTCTCAAATTCAACATACCTGTTATCTTTGGTGTTCTAACAACTCTTAACATGAAACAAGCTAAAGAGAGGGCTGGAGGTAAATATGGAAATAAAGGCATTGAAGCAGCTGCCACTGCTTTGTGCATGATCTATGAACGACAGAAGTTGCTATGAAATGGCTAAATAAGCGTATCATATGCATGGGGAACACGCATTTTTCTTCCTATGTGTTTTCTTACTTATTTGCTCAAGGATTGCCTATAGTTGCCTTTGTTACTTCGCCTGATAAACCTGCAGGAAGAGGCTTGCATTTGAAGTCTACCCCTGTCAAACAACTTGCTCTGCAATTAAATGTTCCTGTTATTGAAACTGACTTGCTTCAAGATGAAAAACTTATTTTTCAATTACATTCTTTCCAACCAGATTTATTCATTGTCATAGCATTCAAAAAACTTCCGGAAGCCCTGCTGAAAGTTCCACAAGACGGGGCAATCAATCTTCATATGTCTTTACTGCCAAATTACCGTGGAGCAGCTCCTATTCATTGGGCAATTATTCGAGGTGAACAAAAAACAGGTCTCACCACTTTCATTCTTAATAATAAGATCGATGCAGGAGATATTATTCATCAGATGGAAATTCCTATTGAATTTCACGACACTCACGACACACTCGAAGAAAAAATGATTTCTTTTTCTGGTCAATTTATGATAGATTCGCTCAATAAGTTTTATTCTTTTAATTTCAAACCCCTTCCACAAGCCAACAATCCAGACCTACCTCGTGCACCCAAACTCACAAAAGATAACACGCGTATCAACTGGAATCAACCTTCCATTTCAATATACAACTTCGTAAGAGGTTTGTATTCAAAACCTATGGCGTGGACAACTTTAATGACAGATAAGCTTTCCACCCCATGGTACTTCAAAATCCATGAAACACGTCCCTTCGACGGATCCATCAACTTCAGTGATGAAGCAGGCACTATTATTTTACATCATAGAAAAAGAATTCTTGTTTGCACATCAAGCGAGCCTTTAGAAATTTTATTCCTTCAACCAGAAGGTAAAAAGAGAATGTCAGCCGATGAATTTATACGTGGGTATGAAAATTACTTAAATCATGCCAAATTTGCGTGAGTATTTAGACCGTCTGGTCAACATACCCCACAAAGAAAAAATAGGAATTATTTTGTTGATTGTTATTGCCTTGGTGATTTCCATCCTGCCTTACTTTCATGACAACCCCGTAGAAACGAAATCGTATGATTATGATGATTACCTCGAAATGATCAAACAAGCACAAACTCAAATTGATTATCATCATCGAAAAAAAGAATTATCTTTTGATTTTACAAAAAATGAACAAAGATCCTTTCATCTCAACCCATTTCCTTTCAACCCCAACGAATTCAGCTACGAAATGGGAAAGTCCTTAGGTTTAAACGATAAACAAATTCGCTCCATTATTAAATACCTTCAAAGCGGAGGGAGATTTTTGACCAAACGTGACTTTCGGAAAATGTACCTCATTTCCCCAGAAGAATATCAAGCACTCGAACCTTACATTCTTTTACCAGACAGCTTAATTCCAATCACATATGAAAAGAAATTTTCTCCTCAAACCTTTAAATCTAAACCAAAAATTGAGCTAAATTCGGCTGACAGCTTGGAACTACTAAAAATTAAAGGTATCGGCCCTTATTTTGCTCACAAAATTCTCCAATATAGAAAAAAACTAGGTGGCTTTTATAACATTCAACAGTTGCTTGAAATCAAAGGTATGGATAGCACTAAATTTAAAGCCATCGAAAGTGAAATTTTTGTCAATCCAGCACTAATACAAAAGATCAATTTAAATCATGCTACTTTTGATGAATTAAAAACACATCCATATATTTCATATAATTTGGCTCTTTCGATTATTAATTACCGAAAACAGCATGGTTTCTTTTTATCCATAGAAGACCTAAAAAAATGCAAGCTTGTGACTGAAAATATATACTATAGAATTTATCCTTACTTAGAAATAAATGCAACTGAATAAAAAAAGGGGAGATTCTCCCCTTCTCAACGATCTATTATAACGTGAACATACTTACTTTCCTTTCTTCCTGTCCTTAAGTTTAGCAAACACTTCGAGATCACCCAAGGTTTCTCTTTCTTGCGGTAGCTTTTTGGTTTCTTTCTTTTCCTTTTCTTCAGCTTTAGCTTTCTTTGGCTCTTTAGGTTCCTGATAAGTTTTTGTATGCGAAACAACGATCTTTTGAAGTTCTTTGGAAAACTCCATAACCTTGAAATCTAGGGTTTCATCAACTTCGGCTAAAGTTCCGTCCTGTTTGACAAGTTGACGAAGTGGAGCTGTTCCCTCTATACCATAAGGCAATGAAATAACAGCATTTTTATCGTTTTTCTCAACGACTACCCCCTTATGAATTGAACCTACCTTGAAAACTGTTTCGAAGAAATCCCACGGATTTTCCTCCAATTGTTTGTGTCCAAGGCTTAATCTTCTGTTATCCACATCAACTTCCAGTACAACTACGTCGATTTCATCACCTATTTTAACGAACTCAGCTGGATGCTTAATTTTTTTTGTCCAGCTCAGATCGCTCACATGAATAAGTCCATGTACTCCTTCTTCAAGCTCAACGAACACACCAAAATTGGTATAATTTCGGACTACAGCTTTATGCCTGGATCCTATGGGATACTTTTCATGAATGTTAACCCATGGATCGGGCATGAGTCGTTTAATACTAAGTGACATTTTTCTTTCTTCACGGTCAAGAGTTAGGATAACAGCTTCGACCTCGTCGCCTAGCTTGAGAAAATCCTGAGCAGATCGCAAATGTTGAGACCATGACATTTCAGTTACATGGATTAGACCCTCTACCCCTGGAGCTATTTCAACAAAAGCTCCATAGTCTGCCAACATTACCACTTTACCTTTTACTTTGTCGCCAACTTTCAAGTTTGGATCGAGTGATTCCCAAGGATGTGGGGTGAGTTGCTTCAAACCAAGAGATATGCGTTTTTTGCTTTCATCAAAATCTAAAATGACAACATTGATTTTCTGATCAAGATGAACTATCTCTTCAGGATTAGTCACTCTTCCCCAACTTAAATCCGTAATATGGATAAGCCCATCAACACCTCCTAAGTCAACAAAAACACCATAAGAAGTAATGTTCTTAACAGTTCCTTCAAGGATTTGGCCCTTTTCAAGTTTGGCAATGATTTCAGCTTTTTGAGCTTCGAGTTCATCTTCAATGATTGCTTTGTGAGAAACAACAACATTTTTAAATTCATGATTGACTTTGACTACTTTTACATCCATGATCTTACCCACAAACTGATCATAATCTCGGATAGGTTTCACGTCAATTTGAGAACCAGGCATAAAACATTCAATTCCAAACACATCTACAATAAGTCCTCCTTTTGTACGAGAAAGTACTTCACCTTGGACGATTTCTCCCCTTTCATATATTTCGTTAATACGATTCCACGCATTAAGCAATCGTGCTTTTTTGTGTGAAAGAACAAGTTGACCAGTTCCATCTTCCTGCACATCAACATATACGTCTATCTTATCACCCACCTTCAGGTTGGGGTTATAACGAACCTCATTCAAAGGGATGACTCCGTCGCTCTTGTAGCCAATATTTACAAAGACTTCTCGGTCAGTAATTGCAATCACGGTTCCTTGAATAAGCTCCTTTTCAGCAATTTGCTTCAAAGACTGAGTGTAAAGTTCTTCCAGCTTTTTTCTTTCTTCGGTTGGAATTTCTTCAGTTTCTTTTTCGTAAGCTTCCCAATCAAAATCATCTTCATTTATCTTCACATTTTCTGACAATGTTTCTTCCACCTTGCTGGCGGAAATCACCTCTTCTTGTTGTTTTTCACTTCTTAATAATTCTTCACTCATTCATGAATCTCCTTTCTTGCTTTTCTAAAGCAGGTGCAAAATTAAAAAATATTTTTATTACGTATATTTTTCAATTAATTCTTGAACAATCATGGGAACACCAGTTGATGCTGGTTCAGAAATATAGCGGATTCCAGGTCGGGAAACTTGCATTTCATGTGCTTTTGGATCGATTAGAAACACTGGAATATTGGGCCTACAATAGTATATAAGGCTTGCAGCAGGATATACGACCAAAGATGTTCCGATGATTAAAAAAATATCAGCCTCATTAACCAATTCTACAGCTCTAGGAAAAAGCGGAACATCTTCTCCGAACCAAACAATGTGGGGGCGTAAGAGGGAACCATCAGGTGCTTTTTCGCCAAGAATAATATCCCTATAACCAATATCGATAATTAAATTAGGATTTTGAGAACTCCGAGCTTTGGTGAGCTCACCATGCAAATGTAAAATTTTTGAAGATCCAGCTCTTTCATGTAGATCATCCACATTTTGAGTGATGATGTAAACATCAAAAAATTTTTCAAGTTCGACCAAAGAAAGATGTGCCCGATTAGGATATGCATCTTTGAGGGCTCTACGTCTCATATTATAAAACTCAAGCACGTCCTCAGGATGATTTAGCCATGCTTCCAAAGAGGAAATTTCCTCCATACGATATTGCTTCCACAAACCGTTAGCATCCCGAAAGGTGGGTATACCGCTTTCTGCACTGATACCCGCGCCTGTTAAAATTCTTATTTTCTTCATACGTATTCGTTTCTAATTTATTGCAAACATAAAAAACAGATAGATTTATAAAAATTGTATCTTTGTTATATGAAACACTTTTGTTTGTTTTTCAGTTTTATTTTTTCCTTATTACTCATATCTCAAGAATATGTTCTTAGCTTAGAATCGATGTACAAAACATCCAAAAAAATAATTATCTACCCTGGTGAAATTATAAGCGTATACATAAATAACAGCGACGAAGAAATTACAGGGAATGTGAAAGAAATCTCTTCTTCTCATTTGACACTTGATTCGGTCAAAATTCCACTTGGTGATATTCGTATTATAAAGACATATCATAACCGCAAACTTTATAAAAAAGTTTTACTTGGAGCTACTATCGTCATCTCTGGAGCAGTTGTAGTAACCGGATTCATTCTGATTTTTAATGCTATTCATGCAGGAGCGCCTGCTGTTTTTTATCTTTTGCCTACTGGTTTGGCTTTCGATATTGGTGGCATACAAGCTATTTCATGGGCATCTACAAGACTTTTTTCTAAAGGTACTATTCATTACGTGGGAGAAGATTGGGTAATATTTGTTAAAAAAAACTAACCATAATATAACTTTTTTTATTCCATCACGTCTATGAATATGAGTAAAATTAAAATGAAAAAATATCTGAGTGAGACTGCCTTGATTGAAGCTGTGAAAAAAGGTGATAGTTTTGCCGCAGAACTACTTTACCGTCGCTTTTCTTCAACTTTTTTTGGTGTTTGCCTACGCTATGCACGTAATCGGATGGATGCTGAAGATATTTTACATGATGCTATGATAAAAATTTTCTCCAAACTGGATTCATATAACTTCAATGGGTCTTTTGAGGGATGGGCTCGGAGAATTGTGGTTAATACTGCCATTGACTTCTACCATGCTCAATTAAAATGGAAAGAAAATACTCAGGATATCGACGAATTAAGAACAGAGTCCTCTGTTATTTGTGAAATGCCTACAACAGTAGATTTAAAGAAAATACTTAGTCTTATTCAATCTCTACCTGAGCCTCATAGAATAGTATTTAATCTGTTTGCCATAGAAGGATTTTCCCATAAAGAAATTGCAGAGATCCTAGGAATCTCAGAAAATCTTTCCAAATCTTATTTATTTAGAGCAAGAAAATATTTGCAGAAGAAAATAAAAGTCCTGGAGGAAGAATTATTATGAAAGAAAATTTTGATAAAATTTTCGAGCATTTAAGAGAATACAAGGAAACACCTCCAGAATCTGTCTGGCAAAGAATATCTTTTACTCTTACGAAGAGAGGTTTTTTTAAAAAACCAAAACATCAAGAAAGGTATTTCTATCTTGCTGTCATTGCTTTGCTTTTACTTTTTTGGTTTATTAACGAATGGTTTTCTCTATTTCATTTAGGAAGATCCAGCCTTATTGTAGCTCAACAAGCTAGCAATATTCAAGCATTGGGCTTACCTTATCCTTCCAGAGTATATAAGCAAACTATACCTTTAACTTTTTATTATGTATTTTACACCCCATCAAACACAGTTCAAAAAACGCACGAATCTGAACTCTTTAGAGAAACTCTTGAACACAATGAAATCATTACAAATAATTTTTCATTGGCCGATTATCCTATAAGATCATTAGAAGCATTTGACCTGAAGCAATTACCAGTAAAGGTTAATTCCGACACATTTTATCAAAATCTTTATGTAAATCCTTTTGATTTTCCTCACTCTTGGTTCGAAATTGAATTAACAGGTGCTGGTTTCGAGAAAATTTTTATACCTGAACTATACAAAGAAGTTTACGGTTATAACTGGGGTCCTTTTATCACTTTTCACTCTAATAATATTTACACCGGTACTGGTGTTTATTTTCACACCATCTATGTCCCTAATAGATATAAATATAGCAAATATGAGACCTTTGTGAAGGATTATACGATGGGGATTGATTCCATTGTGCTTATCCAAAGCGAACTGGATAAAATTTCATTTCAACCTCTAATCTATGCTGGTTACCATCCTATATATGATTCTGTGTTAAAAAACTACACCACAGAACATCCTGATGCATACTATTATGCTGAAATTCCTTTACATGTAGGTTTTCAAAATCAAATTAATCGATTTGGTTTCAAGGCAGAATTGGGGTTTTCGATTAATTTGCGCCAAGGCATGAAAGCATACACCAAAGAAAAATTTTTCGAAGAAACTGGAATTGTACCTGTAAATTGGAAGCCTTTCAATTATACTATGAGTTCTGTTTTTTATAACTTTTCTCTTAAGGGTGGTATATTCTATCAATTCTTGCCTTCATGGAACGCTGGTGTCAATGTCTACTATAGGAATTACCTTTCCCCAGTATTTGAAAATGAAGGTAAGAACTTTAATTATCCATCCTCCATGAGTGTAAGTCTTTCAATAAGCAAAACACTATGAAAAAAATATGGTTAACTTGTTTCTTTTTCTTACTCACATTTTTGATTTCCGGAGAGGAACTACCCATTCAGTTATTAATCACTGTTCGTGATAGTCTTACACAACAACCTATAAGTGGGAAAAAAGTTTTTGTTGTAGTCCCCCAAGGATTTGAAACACTTTTTACTCAGACTAGCTTTGTTACAGTGACAGATCAAAATGGTCAAGCTTACTTTGAGACTTTTGTTACTCAAAACATTCTTCCTATTCCTTTGCATGTTTACACTTATGATTTTAATTTTAACCAAAAAAAGAAGACCGTCTGGATTCAGAAATTTTATGATCCTCTTGAAGTTAGTTTAATTATACGCGAAAACGAGTTGCCAATAGCTCGTAGAAAATACATTCAAATTGATTTATACGATTCCCTATGTCGTGGTTTTTACATGCTCTCTCCGACCAATTTGACAAAGAAAAAAGGACTGATTGAAAACTACTATTGGGACGTACTCCATAGCGGATGGATTCATGAAGAAAATTATCTATATTATATCAGGCATTATCATGTTCCAGTATTTTTAAAAATCGAATATATTGATAGCCTTACCCAAATATTTTACGATTCAGTTATTTATGAAGATAAAATTGATATTCCTCGTGAAACGATGTTGACTTTTTATGGCCAACTGTGGGCTGGAACACCGTCCCATCCCATCAATGTGGTTTCTGGCAAAACAGCTGTTTTCCTATTAGCTCAAAATCAAATTTTTTCTCTTGAAGATACATTTGATATCTTATATCCCGGTGCCTATTATTCAGCTATTCCTATACTTTACTGCCGTGTAACTTTTAGAGTTTACGGTTTTCCTCCTAACATTGAAGAAGAATACTTTCCATGTTACTACAATTCTGTTGTAAGCTGGTTGCATGCTACTTTTTTCTGGATGGATACATTAGGTGAAAGACATGACATGTATCTTAAGAAAAAAAATAAACCATTTGGCCCCGGTTGGATTTTAGGACATCTTGGTTTTAATAAGCCCTATTTGTATGATATCATACTTTACAATCTCCAGATGGAACCGCTCGATCTTGTTCATGTGGATAGCTCCGGCTATTTTGAATTTAGAAATGTCGCTCGTGGAGCTTATTACTTGGCTACAGAACGAATAGGTGAAGATCCTGTGATTAAATATGTTATAGTTTCCGAAGAAGACCTCTCCCCCGAAGTTTATATCTCAGGGAGTGACGATCCTGATAACATCAAATACTTGATTTATCCTAACCCCGCATCTCACACCATCAAAATCCAAGGACCTGCAGTTCGTGAAGTTAAAATTTATGACATCACTGGTAAAGTTTATCATCTTGCCAACATTCAAAATAATATCGTTCCTATAGCAAACCTCAGTAATGGTTTATATCTTCTTCAATGTGAGCTTGATGGAGAATTAAAAACATTTACGTTTATTAAATCAAATTAGCATTTTCAAGAAGGCTTCGCCAAGGTTCGACAAGTGGTGGCAGAGAAACGCATTCAATGATTTGATGATGAACGGGATGGATGAATTTTATTTTCCATGACCATAGGCCTATACTTCCATCAGAATTTGAACGCCGCGCGCCGTACTTCAGATCTCCCTTGATAGGACATCCTATGTACGAAAGTTGTGCCCTTATTTGGTGATGCCTACCTGTAAGCAATTTAATCATAAGCATATAATATCTTTGAGATGACGAAATTAGTTGATAATGAAGTTTTGCACACTGATAGCCTTCACGAGGTTCGGAAGAAACATAGACCTTGTTGTTTTTTTCATTTTTTTTCAGATAATGAACAAGTTCAGCTTCCTGTAAACATGGACGACTTGTAACGATTGCTAAATACCATTTTTCTGTCTGTCGTTCGCTAAATATCTTATTCATTCGAGATAAGGCTTTAGAAGTTTTGGCTAATACTAGAACACCACCAACAGGTCTATCTAACCGATGAATTACACCGACGAAAGCATTTCCTCGTTTATGGTATTTTTCTTTTAAGTATAATCTGACATATTCAGAAAGTGGTATATCTCCTGTTTTATCCCCCTGAACAATCTCCCCAGGTAATTTTTCTATAATGATCAAGTGATTATCCTCATATAAAATGCGCTCACTGATAGCCTTTTTTAACATGCTCAATATTGTTCGTTCTCACTAGGGAACTGTAGTGTTTTCACGTCATTGATGTAATGTAAAACTGCTCCTAATATTTCTGCATGCAAGTTATGATATCTTCTTAAAAATCTTGGACTGAATTCCTGATTAATTCCCAGCATATCATGTAGTACCAATACCTGTCCGTCAACGTATTTCCCGGCACCTATACCGATCACCGGAATTTTTAGCATTTCGGCAACTTCTTTTCCCAGTTGAGCTGGGACTTTTTCTAATACAATAGCAAAACATCCGGTTTTTTCAAGCATAATAGCATCTTCTTTAAGTTTTTGAGCTTCTTCGACTTGAGTAGCTCTAACACTATACGTGCCAAATTTATAAATAGACTGAGGTGTAAGGCCTAGATGACCCATGACTGGAATTCCAGCTGATAAAATTCTTTCTACACTTTCTATAATTTCTCTTCCGCCTTCTACCTTGACAGCTTCAGCACCACTTTCCTTCATAATTCTTATGGCACTTTTTAATGCCCCATAAGAATCGCCCTGATATGTTCCGAAAGGTAAATCTACCACTACCATGGCTCTTTCCACAGCTTTTGCAACCGACGTAGCATGATAAATCATCTGATCCAAGGTGATGGGTAATGTTGTCTTGTTTCCAGCCATCACATTGGATGCTGAATCTCCAACTAAAATTACATCAATTCCTGCTTTATCAATAATTTTAGCCAGTGAATAATCATAAGCTGTGAGCATTGCAATTTTCTCCCCACGAACCTTCATGTTCATCAATACATGGGTTGTTACCTTCTTGATTTGCTTGAATTCTTGAATATTCATTCTTGATAATTTTTTCAAAAATAGATGTTTTATTTGTTACCTTAGCAGATTCTTCTTATGTTTGAATCATGAATTCCTTCGGAAGATTATTTCGCATACAAATTTATGGTGAATCTCATACCACCCAAGTAGGTATTTTAATTGACGGTTGCCCTCCTGGGATTCCAATTTCCGTTGATGACTTTCTCGACGATATGTTGAGGAGAAAACCAGGAAAGCATGGCACAACTCAACGAATGGAGGCAGATGTCCCTGTGATTACATCGGGAGTCTTCCGGGGTTTTACAACAGGTGCACCTATTCATATTTTTGTAAAAAATCAAGACCATCACTCGGACGAATATTTAAGTACGGAAAATATTCCCCGACCAGGGCATGCTGATTACGTTGCATATATTCGTTATAAAGGATTCAACGATCTTCGAGGAGGTGGCATGTTTTCAGGTAGACTCACTGCTGCACTAGTATTGGCTGGTGTAATAGCTAAAAAAATTATTGCTCCGACAAAAGTTGAAGCAAATGTTATCACAATTGGTGGATCAGACAAGGAGTGGGAAAAAATCATTGAACATGCTATTCAAGAAGGAGATTCATTGGGTGGCCTCGTAGAATGTCGCGTAAATCAAGTTCCTGTTGGACTAGGAGAACCCTTTTTTGATTCTGTAGAATCTCTTATTGCCCATGCCATCTTTAGCATACCCGGTATTAAAGGTATTGAATTTGGTGATGGATTTCGTGTCACAACCATGAAAGGCAGCGAGTACAACGACATCATTTTACCAGATGGAAAATTTGCTACTAATCATGCAGGAGGAATACACGGTGGATTAACCAATGGTAACGACATCATCTTCAGAATAGCTGTCCGTCCCCCAGCTAGCATACGAAAACCACAGCAAACCATAAATCTCAACACAGGTAAATCTGTTTCGATATCTGTCGGAGGCCGTCACGATGTTTGTTTTGCTCTACGCATTCCACCCATAGTGGAAGCTCTAACTGCTTGTGTAATTGCTGATCTTTTATTAATTGCCAAGTCATGGTAAAGAAAAAGCTACTTCTATTTGTAGCAGGATTTCCCATACGACATAGTCTAAGTCCTAGAATTTTTAGATACCTTGCAAACAAAACTGGAATTGACCTCCATTATACTCGATTATCTACCGAAGACCCAAACGATATCTCAAAGCTATTAGAATTAGGTTTTAATGGAGGAAACATTACCATGCCTGTAAAAGAAAAAATTTGTCAATTGCCATTTGTTCAGTCTCCGAATGTCCAGCTTATTCGTGCAGCCAATGTGATATACAGAAAAGAAAACATATGGTACTTAGAGAATACTGATATCATTGGTGTCAAGGAATCTCTTCGACCATTTGAAAAACACATTTGCAATCAACCAGCTTTGGTGATTGGTGCAGGAGGAGCTGGAAGAGCTGCCGTACTGGCTCTGAGAGAATACACTCATAATATTACACTAACCAATCGCACTCATGAAAAATCTCTTTATTGGGCAGAAAAATTATCCACTCAAATTCTTCCTTTTGAGCAGATTGCATACACAATATATCAGTTTAAAGTCATTATCTATACGATTCCCGTATATATCCCCCTCAATATAGAACCCTTTCAGATCTTTTTGGAAGCAAACTATTCTAAAAGCTTTTATTGGAACAAAACTCCCTTCTTTATTGGAGGACTTTATTGGTTGATTCATCAAGCTATTCCCTCATTTGAATTACTTACTGGCAAAGACCCGAAAGGGTCAATTACAAGTGTTGAAACTATTATAAAAGAAATAACTTGATATCTTAGATCTAACTCCTTTTATTTAAAAGTTGTTTTCTCGCTGATGCATTCAATTTTTTAGTGAAATAAAATGCTCCCAGCAGAAATAATGCATTTTGTATCTCAGTATGTAATTCTTTATTGCTTTGCCACGACACATCGTGTAATAGCATCCTTCACATGTAGTCATTTGCATCTATGCTAGTCGCTACACGGAAATCAGAATCAATTTGATCAAAAACACAATCAAGAGTATCAATGTAGAGATTAAAATTTTTTACATTAGCAAAAAAATGATCTTGCCCATCGATGAACTAGCGATTCGTCCTATTTTCCTCGTGGGTTTTATGAAAAGCGGTAAAACGACCATTGGAAGATTAATAGCCAAACGACTCAATCGTACTTTCATTGATTTAGATGAATATATTGAAGAGAAACTGAATCAAAAAATCAGCGTTCTTATAAGGGAAAAAGGATTAACTATCTTTCGAAAAGAAGAAACCAGAGCATTAAAAGAAGTCGTAAGAAATTATCCAACCAACTCTGTGATAGCTACCGGAGGAGGTATCGTAGATTACAAAGTGAACAGGATTTATTTGCCTAAGCATGGTTATGTCGTCTGGCTTTTCTCATCGTTGAATGAACTCATGAAAAGACAAGACAATAAGGATCGACCATTGTGGAATAATGATGTAACGAGTCTATTTTATTCGAGAATTTACCACTATAGCGAAATCGCCGATGAGATCATCATCACAGACGGAAAATCAATTGAGGAAGTCGTTCGTTATGTCGTTGGTCAATAAAAGATGTTTCTTCACATCTTCCAAAATCTTTGCATGATCAAATGCCATAGAAGGTAATGAAAAAAGAGAAAACCATGAAGCTTCTGCAGCATCATCTGCCGCACTAAGTTTGATTTGATCATCGAGCCAAGCAATAAATGTTATTGTAATGGTACGATGCCTTGGATCACGCTTTGGATCACTGTAAGCGCGAAATTGATTAAAGGTTTCTTCGGGTAAATCTATTTGTAATTCTTCCTTGACTTCACGTCGTATGGCATGTTCTAAAGTTTCATTTTCGTCTACAAATCCACCAGGCAATGCCCATAAATTCTTATAAGGTTCATTTTTTCTTTTAATAAGAGCAACAAAAACATTTTTCTTTTCTTTATATAACAATATTGCATCAACCGTTACGGCAGGACGAGGATAATCATAGCACCACCGTTTCATTTGGAAGTATTTTATTTATAAATTTGCACAAAGATAGGAAAATGAACAACTACATTTCTGAACGAGTTATAGGAGAAGGTCTCACTTTTGATGACGTTTTACTTTTACCTGCCTACAGTGAAATACTTCCTCACGAAACTGTTTTGACCACGCGTTTTTCTAGGAACATCATCCTCAATGTCCCTTTTGTTTCAGCTGCCATGGATACAGTTACCGAAAGTGCCATGGCTATAGCCATGGCTCAGGAGGGAGGCATCGGCGTGATTCATAAAAACATGAGCATTGAAGATCAGGCTAAAGAAGTAAAAAAAGTCAAGCGTGCTGAAAACGGTATGATCATTGATCCGGTTACAATATTCCCGAGCCAAACTGTGGGTGATGCACTTCAGATGATGAAAGAACATAAAATAGGCGGCATTCCTGTTGTAAATGATAAAAAACAACTGGTAGGTATAATAACCAATCGTGATCTTAGATTTGAAAAAGACCTTCACAAGCCTATCGAAGAGGTTATGACCAAATCACCTTTGATCACCGTCCCTGAATTCGTCACTTTTGATAAAGCTGAAGAAATTTTGCAAGAACATAAAATAGAGAAACTTCCAGTTGTTGATAATAACAACGTTCTGATTGGCCTTATAACGTACAAGGATATCATTAAAATCAAGGCTAGGCCCAATGCATGTAAAGATTCTTATGGCAGATTACGTGTAGCTGCAGCTGTAGGTGTATCAAAAGACACAATTGACCGAGCTTTTGCATTAAAAGAAGCAGGTGTTGATGCTTTAGTGGTTGACACAGCACATGCTCACTCTAAAAAAGTTTTTGAAGTAGTCAGATCATTAAAAAAGACTTTTCCCGACTTAGACATTATTGCAGGAAACATTGCCACATACGAAGCTGCCAAAGACCTTTCTACATTAGATGTTGATGCCATCAAAGTTGGAATAGGACCTGGATCCATTTGCACGACACGTGTCATTGCGGGGATTGGGGTTCCACAACTTTCAGCTATCATGGCTGTAAGCAAAGCTCTAGAAGGAAGCGGAATTCCTATCATTGCCGATGGAGGCATACGTTATTCAGGTGATGTGGTCAAAGCCCTTGCAGCTGGTGCTGATTCAGTCATGATTGGAAGCATATTTGCAGGCGTAGAAGAAAGTCCCGGAGAAACTATTCTTTACGAGGGTAGAAAATTTAAAGTCTACCGTGGCATGGGTAGCTTAGAAGCTATGCAAAGCGGTTCCAAGGATCGTTACTTCCAAGATGAGGAAGACGTCAAGAAACTAGTCCCCGAAGGCATTGTGGGACAAATTCCTTATAAAGGAACATTGAGTGAGGTGATGATTCAAATGGTGGGTGGACTCAGGGCTGGGATGGGCTATTGTGGTGCCAGAAATATTAGCGACTTAAAAAAAACACGATTTATCCAAATCACTCATGCAGGTATTATTGAAAGCCATCCTCACGATGTAACCATTATTCGAGAAGCACCTAATTACAGTCGATAAAACAACCCATATGAAAAAATACGTTCTCTCATTTGTCATTTTGTTATCTTTAACTTTTTCCTCCTTTGCTCAGGAGGATGAAATTATTATGATCATTGACAACGAACCTGTCACAAAAACAGAATTTCTAAAAGTTTATCTCAAAAACAACAATGATCCTGATCCATACAACGAACAAAGTATCCGTAATTATCTCGATCTTTTTATCAACTACAAACTTAAAGTAAAACAAGCCATCAAAGAAGGCCTTGATACCACTAAAAAATTTCGACAAGAATTTAATAATTATAAACGGCAGTTGGCTCAGAACTATCTCTATGACAAAGAAACTTATGACAAATTACTCAATGAGTCTTACGAAAGAAGCCAGTTTGACCTTCGCGTTTCACATATTCTTATAAAGCTTACACCTAATGCTTCACCTGCTGACACATTAAAAGCTTACAAAAAAGCTCTAGATATTCGATCGAAAATTCTCAAGGGGATGCCTTTTGAAGATGCTGCTCTAGCTTACTCTGAAGATGAAACAGTTAAAGATAGAACAGCAAAAGATGGAACGGTCATTTCAGGCAATAAAGGAGATCTTGGCTTCTTTACCGTATTTAATATGGCTTACGAATTTGAAACTGCAGCATACAACTTGAAAATCGACGAAATCAGTATGCCCGTACGTACCCAGCTCGGCTATCATATCATTAAGCTAACAGATAAAAGACCTGCCTTAGGAAAGGTACTTACAGCTCACATTCTTGTTCAGACGAAAGACATTGGTGAAGCAAATGCCATACAAAAAATCAATGAAGCATACCGACTTATTAAAGAAGGCAAAACTTTTGAAGAGGTTGCCAAAGAATATTCCGACGACAAAGGTTCCGCTACTAAAGGCGGTCAGCTTCCATGGTTTGGATGCTTTCGCATGGTACCTGAATTTATCACTCCGTTGTATACAATGAAACCTGGTGATATATCCGAGCCTATTAGGTCTATATATGGTTATCATATTATCAAGCTCATTGATCGAAAACCCGTTCTTTCTTTCGAAGAGGAAAAAAATAACCTTAAAAACCAACTTCAGCGAGATAAAAGGTATCAGCTAACCCGAAAAGCACTTGTCGAAAAACTCAAAAAAGAATATGCTTATTCTTACAAGCCCGAGGTCCTTAAAAAATTACTTCCTTTACTTAACGATAGCCTTTACGATGCAAGTTGGAAATATCCCAAAATCCCTATCATGAAGGACACATTATGTAAAATTGGTAAAAAAGTTTATACACTCGAAGAATTTGCAGACTTTTTTATGCAAAGGCAATCTCAACTCAAGAGGGGCGACGATTGGTGGACGTTTATTCTATTTCAATTTGACAATTTTATTCAAGATAAAATCATAGAATATGAATATGGCCAACTAGAACGCAAGTATCAAGATTTTGCAGATCTTGTCAAAGAATATCACGATGGCATCTTGCTTTTTGAACTCATGGATCAGAAAGTTTGGTCACGTGCAGTGAAAGACACCACAGGGCTCAAGGAATTTTACAAAACCGTTCAAAACAAATATATGTATGGAGAAAGAGCAGATGTAGTTGTTTTTACCACATCAAGTGAAAATACAGCCAAATCTCTCGAACGCTTTATCTCCAAAAAAGGTAAAAAAGTTCAAGATCCTATTACCATCCTCAAAACTGTTGTCAAAGATACTTCAGTTTCCGTGAAACACCAAGAGATGAAAGTCGAAAAAGGCACATCTCCACTTGTCGAAAAACTCCCATGGAAGCCTATGCAAGTAAAAATCGTTCCTGAGAATAATAATTTTCATGTTGTTTGGATTAAAAAAATATTGGCCCCTGAACCCAAACCATTGAACGAAGTTAAAGGTTTAGTGGCAGCTGAATACCAAAACTATTTAGAAGAAAAATGGATTTCAGAATTAAGATCTCGATACAAATGGCAAATCAACGAAAACGTTCTTTCCTCACTCTGGAAAAAGTAATTATTATTTTTCTTTTTGCTTCTGTTTTTCTTACATTTTGTTCAAAAAGCAAAAAGAAAAAGCTTCTTTTGGCTGAATTTGAAAAAGAAAAACTTTACGCAGAAGATATTTTTATTCCATCGGGTCTTGATAAGAAAGACAGCCTTGCTTATTTAAATAAACAAGTTGACAATTGGATCAAAAAAGAGGCTTTATTTCGTATGGCAAAAGAGAACTTGCCTGATTCTGTCTTGAAAATAATTAACAAAAAATTACAAGATGTCGAAAAGCAACTGGTTTTAGCAGCATATGAAAATTGGTTAATAGACAGTTTACCTCCAATTCATATTACTGACGAAGAGATAGCCGACTTTTACCATAAAAACAAAAATGAATTTCCTCTTCAACAAGTTATGGTACAACTTCATTTTGTTGAAATTTCCCAACAGGATCCCAATTACTTCAAAATCAAACAACAGTTTCTTTATCCTTCGCCAGACCTCACAATTATAAATTCGCTCACATCGCAAGCAAAAAGAACGTTCCTTGTTCCAAATACATGGGTGTATTTTAAGGATGTAGTAAAAGAAATACCATTTTCATTCAAAGATACTATAGCTTTTGTTCAAAATACCACCTTTTTTGAGGTAAAAACTACCGATGCTGTGTTTTTGGGGCGTATTTATAAATATCTTTTGCCTCATCAAAATGCACCTTTGTTTATGGTGAAAGATATGATTAAGGATTTACTGTATCATACCAAAAAAAACACTTTTCTAGAAGAATTATACAATAAAAAATACCTGAATGCTTTACATTATTATCGAATCAAAAATTATATGAATGAGAAATAGTGTTTTCGTTTTTCTGATGCTGGCATCACTAATGGCTCTGTCGCAACCCGTCGGTCAAGTTCTGGATAAAATTGTCGCCATCGTTGGAAATAAAATCATTACCCTTTCGGACGTAGAAATCCAATATTGGCAATTTGTGATGATGGGACAGAAACCGACTGATGAGTTACGTTGTTCAGTTCTGGAAGAACTTATGTTCCAGAAAATGCTGCAAGTGCAAGCAGAATTTGATTCTGTGACAATTTCTGATAATCAGGTTGAAAACGAACTTGACAGACGACTTCGTTTCTTCATAAATCAAATGGGAAGCCCCGAACAACTTGAAAAATTTTATAACAAATCTATTGTGGAAATCAAAGAAGAATTTCGTGAACTTGTTCGCGAACAATTACTTATAGAAACCATGAAGTCCAAAATAACAGAAAACGTTAGTGTTTCTCCTTCCGAAGTCAGAAAATTCTATCAACAACTACCCCCCGATAGTATACCACTGATAGAATCACAAATTGAATATGGCGAAATAGTTGCCATTCCACAACCTTCAGATATTGAAAAAAAAATTGCTTATGAAAAAATTAGTGAAATTCATCGGCGAATAACTCAAAAAGGTGAAAATTTTGAGGTTCTTGCCAGACTCTATTCACACGATATCGAAACAGCTAAAAAAGGTGGAGAAACAGGGTTCTGGGGTAAAGGTCAAATGGTTTCTTCCTTCGAAGCAGCAGCTTTTAGCCTGAAAAAGCCCGGAGATGTTTCGGACATTATCGAGACACCATATGGTTACCACATTCTTCAACTCATTCAGCGTCGTGGAGAATTTGTTAATGTCCGTCATATACTAATTATTCCTGAGGTTTCTGACGCTGATATTCGGAGAACAAAAAAACAACTTGATTCTTTACGTAATGAAATTCTCAGTGGTCGGATTACCTTTGAAGAAGCTGCTTTTAAGTTTAATCCACCTGAATTAAAAACAAGAAATGGACTTGTTATTAACCCTTATAACGGTAAAACTACTTTTTCACCTAGTGAACTAACCCCTGATGTTTTTCTGGCCATAGATAAACTTAAACCCGGTGAAATTAGCCCTGTCTTACCATATCAAACCGACAAAGGACAATCAGCATTCCGTATCTTTTATCTCAAATCTAGAACTGACCCTCGAAAGGCAACGCTCGAAAAGGACTATGCACTTTTTGTTGAACTCACAACAGAATTGAAAAAAAAACAAGCTCTTGAAAAGTGGTTTTATGATCACAAAAAATATATTTATATCAAAATTGACCCTGAGTTTTCAGATTGTTTGTTCAAATATAAATGGAATTAAATATGATAGCTTTTGCCAACGACGTTGAAGCAGCCAAAAAATTCAACGAACTTTACCACCGCATGCGGCAGGAAATTGCCAAAGTTATAGTAGGTCAGGACGAGGTGATCGAAAAGATTCTCATCAGTATGTTCTCTAAAGGACATACGTTGCTCATTGGCGTACCGGGCCTTGCTAAAACCCTCATCATTACCACCATAGCTCAATCCTTATCTTTAACCTTCTCACGTATTCAGTTTACACCTGATCTTATGCCAAGTGATCTCATTGGGACAGAAATTTTAGATGAAAACCGTCAGTTTAAGTACATCAAAGGTCCCATTTTTGCAAATATCATTCTTGCTGACGAGATCAACCGCACACCTCCGAAAACACAGTCAGCATTGCTCGAAGCTATGCAAGAAAGGGAAGTTTCTTTTGCCGGTGTAACTTATCCTCTTCCAAATCCTTTCTTTACATTGGCAACACAAAATCCTATAGAACAAGAAGGAACTTACCCTCTGCCAGAAGCTCAACTCGACCGATTTATGTTTAGCATCTGGCTAGACTATCCATCGTTCGAAGAAGAAATCGACATTGTCAAACGTACAACTCTCGAAACAATGCCTACAGCTTCGGTAGTCTCAAATGCTGAAGAAATCATTTTTTTTCAAAATCTCGTACGCCGTGTTCCTGTCACTGATTATGTTGTAGAATACGCAGTTAAACTCACAGCTAAAACACGCCCTAATTCTCATTTCGTACATCCATGGGCAAAAAAATATATTGCATGGGGTGCAGGTCCTCGTTCCAGTCAATATCTCATACTTGGTGCTAAATGCCATGCTTTACTTCACGGAAAACATATGCCAGACATCGAAGACATAAGGGCAGTTGCAGAAAATGTACTTCAACATAGAATTGTCAAAAATTATAAAGCAGAAGCTGAAGGTATCTCTTCTCGCGACATCATACGTGAACTGCTTAAGGATTAAACAAATATGTACGAAATTGAAGTAACAGCTCCTGTTGGTTCTTTTGAATCACTTCAAGCAGCATTAGAAGCAGGAGCAGATTCTGTCTACTTCGGAGTAGGCGAATTAAATATGCGATCCGCATCCACCACAAATTTTACTCCACAAGAGTTACCTTATATCGTAAAAAAAACTAAAGAACATAATGCAAAAGCATATCTCACGCTCAATGTTGTTATATATGAAGAAGAACTAGAAAATGCTTTTGATCTTTTACAAAAAGCAAAAGATGCTGGTGTAGATGCCATCATAGCTACAGATTACAGTGTTCTATCCAAAACGCGAGAATTGAAAATGCCTGTTCATCTATCTACTCAAACTAATATTACCAATTCTGAAGCTGTTCGGTTTTATTCCCAATGGGCCGATGTAGTTATTCTTTCAAGAGAACTTTCATTAGAACAAATCAATAAAATCCATACAAGAATTCACAAAGAAAAAATTCTAGGTCCTTCGGGAAAACCAATCAGACTGGAAGCTTTCGTACACGGTGCTTTCTGCATGGCTATCAGTGGAAAATGCTATCTCAGTAAGGATTTGCATAACCAAAGTGCTAATCGCGGAAAATGTCTGCAAGTGTGTCGAAGAAAATACAAACTTTTTGACGAAGAACGCAACATCGAATTAGAAATGGAAAATGGGTACATTCTCTCGGCACGCGACCTCTGCACACTTTCATTTCTAGATAAAATTATCAATGCTGGTATAAGTATTTTGAAAATTGAAGGAAGAGGACGTTCCGCTGAATATGTCTATACGACAGTTAAAGTGTATAAAGAAGCTGTCAAAGCCATTCAAAGTAATACTTTCAATCAAGACTTTATAAAATACGGTCTCGAACAACTCAGTAAAGTCTATCATCGTCAATTCTGGGAAGGCTACTATCTTGGAAGAACAACTATTGAATGGAGTAATCAGCCAGGCTCTGCTTCAACAGAATACAAAGAATACGTTGGTAAAGTAACTCATTATTATTCTCAACTTAATGTTGCTGAAATTAAGGCCGAAACTATGCCTGTTTATGTTGGAGCTGAAATCTATATTATCGGTCCCACCACAGGAGTCGTAAGAACTACCATCTCAGAACTTCACACCGATGTTGGTCCTTCCAGTTCAGCTTCTCAAGGAACCATTTTCTCTATCAAAGTTCCTGTAAAAGTTCGAAGAAATGATCAAGTTTTTATAATCAAACAACGATGAGTGCAACTCGTAGAATTTTAATATTTCATGCTATTGCAATAAAAGTGTTTTTTTCAAGCTTTTCTCAATCATGTATACCACGCAATATTATCATCATGATTGGCGACGGAATGGGATTTGAACAATATAAAGCGACACAATACTTTTTTGACAAGGACAGCATTTCGTTATTTAATCTATTTGAAATCAAAGCAGCAGCTCATACCGGCAACCATGGAGTGGACTACGATCCTGCTCGCGCATGGGTTGATAAAAATTACCTCATGTCAGCTTTTACTGAATCGTCGGCAGCTGCTACAGCTATTTCAACTGGTTATCTCACTTTACAAGGAATGCTTGGCTTAACCCCTGATAGTATCCCTGTTTTACACTTAGCTGAATTAGCATATCGCCTTAATAAATCAAGTGGTGTTGTTACTTCTGTTCCATTCACTCACGCTACACCTGCTGGGTTTGCTATACATCACCCCAACCGAAAATCTTATACCAACATTGCGTACGAGATGTTACTTCATTCACCACTCCAACTTATTATGGGTACCGGACATCCATTTTACGATAACGACGGCAAATTAAAAAATACACCCTCTTGGACTTACATCGATTCCTCTTTGTGGAATTTTTTCTTTGCCTTAAAAAATAAAAATATTATCTATAACGGTGCTTCGTATTATTTCTCCAAAGAATGGCTTGGAACAGATAACATTTTAGTTTTAGACTCTGCCATCCGATACAAAGCTAAGCTTAAAAAGCTTGTTTACATACCACCTATTTTTGAATCTTTGTCTTATAACCGAACAGGTATTTCAAAACAACCTTACGACATTCCATTTCCTGAAGGTATACCTACCCTTGATCGACTGAGTACTCTTGCACTTCGTTTTCTTTCACAAGATCCAGACGGTTTCTTCTTGATGATTGAAGGAGGTGCTATTGATTGGGCAGGTCACGACAACAACTTGTCCCGTCTTATTGAAGAAACGAGAGAATTTTTCAAGGCTGTCAGGACCGTCATACATTGGATCGACAGTACGAATTCATGGAGCAACACGTTATTAATTGTCATGGCAGATCATGAAACGGGGTTGTTATGCAACGAATTTGAAATTAACGAAGGATTTAAGCCCGTTCAGCATTCAGGTTATCATATCATGCCAAAAGCAAAATTTCTTTCAAGTGATCACACCAATCAATTGGTCCCATTTTTCGCCAAAGGTTGTGGATCGCAATTATTTGCATCATATCTGAAAAAAAATGATCCTCGTAGGGGTGTTTATCTTCACATTTCACATGTCTCTCATGCAGTGAAACAACTTTGGGGAAATTCCGTATTTGTTTATCCAACTGAAGTAACAGCTTGCAAAAACGAACCTATCACATTTTACGCTTCTATCCCCTGCCCTAATGCTAAAATTACATGGTATGTAAATACTAAACCTACTTCCTGTCAAAATTACTCGTGTTCATTCAAATTTAAGAAAAACGCTCAAATTATTTGTAGCGTAGAATGTAATGACCAAAAAATAACCTCTAACATAGTTCACGTTAAAATCAGGTAAAAATTCCTTGGCTTACAATTTTTTCATAATACGAAATTCCAAAAAAAGCATAATCCAAAAAAGCAGGATCATCTGGTTTAATACTACGCGCATAATCCGTTAATTCTAAAGCAACCTTACGAGACGGATGAATTGCCCTAGTTAAACCCAAAAAACGAACAGTTCGCATGACATGTACATCAAGTGGTATTACTAGTGAAGCGGAAGAAAAATAGTTACTCCATATGCCAAAATCTACTCCATATTTATCTCTTCTAACCATCCAGCGCAAGAAAAGATTTAATCGTTTAGCTGGACTAGTGCAAGATGTTATAGGAAAATGGTGTCGTGTATGTGGGTTTCTGATGCCAACGTGAAGTTTTTTTAAAAAATGTTGGATATAAACAAAAGCATGCTTAGATGAATCCGGTTCTAAAGATGGATTAAAAGTACGAATTAAACCCATTTCGTCATTCTTATATAGATTACGCAAAAAATATATCAACTCTATTATATCATCACCACATATGGTTCTATATACAAATTTCTCAATTTGACGTATTTCGTGGTGGTTTGCATTTTTTATAAAGTCATAAGGTGAATTATCCAATAACTTTAACAGTTGCTGTGCTGCTTTAATAATAGCCTTGCGATTGCCCCAGGCAAAGGTGGTTATTAAAAATGAAATGATTTCTACATCTCGGGTAGTCGAACATTGATGTACAACCCAAATGGGATCATCTTGCATAAAAAAAGGCTGATTGTAATAATCAGCCTTTTCGAGCAAATATTCCTTTAGAGAATCAGGATGGAACTTCATATTTTTCTATGATCTCCTGACCAATATAAACAGCTTTCATATTGTCAGGAATCAACTTATGATGTCGTTCTGGCAAGGATTTTTTTAAACCCGTTTCAATATAATCAAGAGAAACAAGAGGTTTTATTTTGAGGTAACCACCTAGAACCATCATGTTAAAGATCTTGACAAGTCCAAATTCTGAAGCCTTTTTAGTTGCAGGAATTGAAAAAATTTCTATATCTTTTCTAGTAGGAGGTTTAATAATCCCATTGGGATCGAAAATAAGTATACCACCTTTTTTTACTGCTTTTTCAAACTTGTCTAACGATTGCTGATTAAGAACGATGACCGTATCAAATTCAGTTAACACAGGTGAACTTATACGATCATCACTTAAAATAACTGTAACATTTGCAGTCCCTCCTCGCATTTCAGGTCCATAAGAAGGGAACCAGCTCACTTCAAGACCTTGAAGCATACCTGAATAAGCCAATATTTTTCCCATCGACAAAACACCCTGTCCTCCAAATCCTGCTATTAAAATTTCCTCGTTCATAGCTTCATGTATTAAATTTGACGAACCAATTCTCCGTTGACTTTGATATCACCCAATGGATAAAAGGATAACATGTTTTCTTCAAGCCACTTAATTGCCTGCACTGGAGTCATCTTCCATCCAGAATTACAGTTAGAGACAATTTCAATAAATGAAGTACCCTTCTTATTTCTGATATTTTCAAAAGCCTGACGTATGGCTTTTTTTAGCCTCCTCACATGAGCTGGTTTATGAACAGCATGCCTTGTCACATAATAAGTGCCAGGCAATTGAGCTACAAGCTCGCTTAACTTTAAAGGAAAACCATGAATGTTAACTTCACGTCCATAAGGGGAAGTACTTGTTCTTGCATTTAAAAGTGTTGTGGGTGCCATCTGTCCACCTGTCATTCCGTAAATGCCATTGTTAATAAAGATAAATAGAATGTTTTCACCGCGATTACAAGCATGTAATGTCTCGTTACCACCTATTGCACCGAGGTCGCCGTCACCTTGATAGCTGAAAACAAACCTGTCTGGCCACAATCTACTAATGGCAGTAGCAACAGCTGCAGCACGTCCATGAGCTGCCTGTTGCATATCAATGTCCAAAAAATCATAAGCTAACACTGAGCAACCTACGGGAGCAACACCAATGGTCTTATCTTGTATGCCCATTTCTTCTATTACTTCAGATAGCACTCGATGAACAACCCCATGGCCACATCCAGGACAATAAGACAGAACTTTATCGGTCATTACTGGGGTTCGCCTGTAAACCAAATTTTCAGGCTTTATAATATCTTTCCATGCTTCCAATGTAACTTCTGACATAATTTTACCCTCCAATGATTTGGGTTTTCATAGCATTTGCTATTTCAATAGGATTGGGAACAATTCCACCAACCCGTCCGTAATGTATCACTTTTTGATCCTTTCCAACAGCAAGCATAACATCTTCTACCATCTGACCAAGACTCATTTCAACAGCCATCATCCCTCTGGTTTGATGTGAAAGTTCTTCAATTCTTTTATAAGGGAAAGGAAATAAAGTAATTAGTCTAAATAACCCTACTTTGTAACCTTCATTTCGCAACAATTTAACAGCTTTCAAACAAACCCTAGCACTTGAACCGTAAGCAATCAATAAATATTGAGCATCTTCTACTTCGATTTCCTCATATCGTACGTCTTCTTGCATTTTTTCATATTTAGCTTTGAGTTTTAATACGTGCTTTTCTTGTCTAGCAGGATCGAGATCTAAGGAAGTAATAATATTCCTTTGACGATCTGGAGTCTTTCCTGTTGTAGCCCATGGGCATTGTTTTATAATTTCTTCCTCTGTTCTTCGTGGAATAGGATCAAATAGTTCTACTTTTTCCATCATTTGTCCAATGACTCCGTCACTAAGAATCATGACTGGATTTCGATATTTAAAAGCGATATCAAAACCAAGTGGGACAAAATCAGCCATCTCCTGCACACTAGCAGGTGCTAGAACAAACATGCGATAATCCCCATGGCCACCTCCCTTCGTAGCTTGAAAATAGTCTGATTGGGATGGTTGTATGGTTCCTAAGCCCGGACCACCGCGAACTATATTTAAAATGACACAAGGAAGCTCAGCTCCAGCCATATAAGATATACCTTCCATCATCAAGCTTATTCCAGGACTAGAAGAAGAAGTCATTACTTTTTTACCAGCACCAGCACCACCGTACAACATATTGATAGAAGCTATTTCACTTTCTGCTTGCATAACAACCATACCCGTCGTTTCCCATGGTTTTGCTGCCATGAGATATTCAATTACTTCTGACTGAGGTGTAATAGGATAGCCGAAATAACCATCCGTTCCTGCTCGAATGGCTGCTTCAGCAAATGCCTCGTTACCTTTCATTAATTGAATTTCACCCATATTTACTGTTTTATTCTATTTTCTTTGCATACACTGTGATAACCCCATCAGGACAAACGATTGCACAATTCATACAACCAATACAAGTATCCTGATAAGGCTCAGCATAAAAATAGCCTTTAATGTTCACTTGTGTCGACATCTTAATTACATTCATAGGACAAGCGGTAGTACAAATTTCACACCCTTTGCACCTATCTTTATCAATTACAATTGCTCCTTTAACCTTAGCCATGTCGTTCTACTTATGACAAACAAAAATAGTTTTTTTCCAAAAAGTAATACTACCACTCAAAAAAAATCCATCAATTTTTTTTGACTAATTTGTTAAAAAACAAATTCGAGTAACAAACTGTCCATTACCAAAACTCCTTCGTCTGTGAAGGATATTCTATCATCCAATACATAAAAATAGTCACCCAATTTTTTTGTTTCTATGATATATATCAATCTATCCCACTGATTCATACCAAAAGTATCAATTACTTCTTTCTTTTTTAGGCCTTCTTTCGTTCTTAATCTAAGCATTAACATCTCAATCCAGTGCTTATCCGAAGTTAGCACATCCTCTTCGTACCACGGTTGATTGGTTCTCAAATTTCTTATATAACGGAGTAGATGACTTACATTTGCTCTTCTAATAGGGTAACGATAAGAATGGGCGGAAGGACCTAACCCTATATATGGATGCCCAAGCCAATAAGCCAAATTATGTTTCGAAAACATACCATTCTTGGCAAAATTGCTGACTTCGTACCTTTCAAAGCCCATTGAAGTTAGTACACTGTGCACGTATATTAATTCCTTTCTCTGCATTTCTTCATCAATTAGAGTGAATTCTTTGTTTTTCAATGCTCTAGCAAGGGAAGTTCCCTTTTCAACCGTTAAACCGTATACACTGACATGCGATATGTCGAATTGCTTAATGCACTCAATGTTGAATTCTATTTCATTGAGTGTCGATATAGGTAAATGTAAGATCAAATCAATTGAAACATTCTGAAAATATTTCATTACGATCTCCAACGAAAGGAAATTTTGCTTGACAGTGTGCGTCCTGCCTAGCCACCGCAATTCACGATCTATAAAAGACTGCACTCCCAAGCTAATTCGATTAATTCCCATGTTTTTCCAGGCTTGTACTCGTCCTTCTGTGACATCATCTGGATTTGCTTCTAAAGTAATTTCAGCATCTTCTGAAATCTTCGAGGTGGTGTATATTTTCTTTACTATTTGCTCTAGTACATTTAAAGGCAATATCGACGGTGTACCTCCTCCAAAATATATCGTCGAAAAATGTTCATTTTTAAAAACTAAATCAATTTCTTTAAAAATAGCTTCTTTGTATTCTTCAAAAAGGTTTACACCCACCGTAGAATAAAAATCGCAATAGCGACATCTTTTTCGACAAAATGGAACGTGTACGTATAAGTGATTTTCTTCAATAAGGTCTTTCATCAATGTTCTTGACGTAATTTAAAAACGCATTGTTGACCACACGATTTCCGCCCGGTGTAGGATAATCTCCCGAAAAATACCAATCTCCATGGTTGCGAGTAAGAGCCTTGTGAAGATTATCGATCGACTGGTAAATAATAGTAACCTTAGCTTTTGTCCCTGGTGGTGTAACTAGTTCAGCTACTTTTCGGGCTATTTCTTCTTCGGTAAAAGGTGCATAAATACGTTTAACAAAATTTTCTATATCCTTGTCCTCTTTATTTCGTTGCGCAACACATAATCGATAAACCTCATCAATAATATGTGTTTGTTTCGTTTCCTTTAGTAATTCAATAGCTGCTTGAAAGGCTACAAGATCTTTGAGTTTTGCCATATCTATACCGTAACAATCAGGATATCTGATCTGAGGCGCGGAAGAAACAAATACGATGTGCTTAGGTTGAAGTCTGTCCAACATTTTAATGATGCTATTTTTTAAAGTTGTTCCACGCACGATGCTGTCGTCCACAACTACAAGGTTATCGATTCCCTCACGAACGACACCATACGTCACATCATAAATGTGTGTTACTAAGCCATCTCTATCTTTATCGTTAGTAATAAAAGTTCGAAGTTTCATGTCTTTAACTGCAATTTGAGCAATCCGGGGCCGTTTTTCTAAAATTTTGAAAATATTTTCTCGGTTAATTTCATGCAATGAAAGGATCTCTTCTACACTGTTTTGCAAGCAAAACTCAAGTAAGCCTTCGTATAAGCCTAAGAAAGCCACAAGAGCTGTATTAGGTATATAAGAAAAGACTGTATTTTCAAGGTCATAATCTATAGCCTTAAGCACATCTTTCACTAAAAATTTTCCGAGTCGTTTACGATCTTCATATATTTCAGCATCAGTTCCACGACTAAAATAGATAGATTCAAAACTACAACTATACCTGGGAACAGAATCGAATATGCGTTCAACACGGTAATCTCCGTTGTATTTCGTTACCAAAGCAAACCCTGGTTCAAGCTCCTTGACTTGTTCAGTCTTAATATCAAAAGTAGTTTGAAGTACTGGTCTTTCTGAAGCCACTGCTATTACCTCTTCATCCGCATAATAAAAGCAAGGTCGTATACCATATGGATCCCTCAGCACAAAACCATCACCATGCCCGACGAGTCCTGCAATAACAAAACCTCCATCCCATCCATCGGAAGCTCTTTTGAGCACTTTAGTTAAGTCAAGTTCATCTGCTATCCTCCTGGAGATTTCGACGCGAGATAGACCCTCGTTTTTATACTTCCTATATATCTGATCATTTTCCTCATCTAAGTAATAACCGATAAGTTCCATTAGAATGAATGTATCTCCCTTGCGTATGGGATGTTGACCTAACGATATAAGCTTATCTAAAAGTTGTTGTGTATTGGTTAGGTTAAAATTCCCAGCCACGAATAAACTCCTGGTTTTCCAATTATTGAACCTCATTTGCGGATGTAAATAATCAATGTCGTTCTTCCCATAGGTCCCATACCGTACATGCCCAAGGTAAATCTCTCCTACATAAGGATTATGTTTCTTTAAATATTGAACATCATAAAAACGTGGTGACCCTGTTTTTTCTAGCTCTTTGAATGTAGAAAAAACCCTATCAAAAATATGGATAATAGGCAATGCAGAGTTATCTCTTTCTCTATGAAAATAAATTTCTCCAGGTTGAAGTCCTAACTTAAGACAGGCAAAGCCAGCCCCATCTTGCCCTCGGTTGTGTTGCTTTTCCATGAGCAAACACAACTTCTCTATCCCATAATAGGAAAGTCCGTATTTATTTAAGTAATATTCTAATGGCTTTCGAAGATGTATAAAAGCAATGCCACATTCATGCAATAAATGATCAGACATTTTTTTTACAAAAGTAATGATGTTTAATATGATATGAATTATGTTTTAATTAAATAAAAGTATTAATGAAGTATTTTTGTTGCGTAAACATTAAAAATTTGTTTTGGAATATTTTAACTTTCTTATTTATCGGGTTCGCTTTGTATAGAACATTAAATGAGCTTAAAAGAATGCTAACTCACAAAAATTCCCCTTGTGATCGATGTCAACTCAAAAAAAACTGTTCAACCAAAAATTCAGCATGTCAACTTGGTTCACTTGACCTGAAGAATAGAAGTTTTAAAAAGCTTTAGGACTTCTTCTGGCTTAAGACCATTGGTTTTCTCAAACGTAAAGTCACCGAGAGGAATTTGAAAACCACCAACCGAACGAGCTGAAAAAACGTATGATTTCCTAAAAACTAATCTTTTTACTGGGGTTTTAGCTACTACACGGATGTGCAAGCGAGGCATATAAGATACAAAAGTTACAAATTTAAATTGATGTGCTCTTAGACGAATGACATATTTAAGGTACACATCTCCCGACTGTGCTTGCTTGGCAAGGCGAAAAGAATAATTTGGTAAGGCATAGTATCCAAAAGATAAACCACCACCGCTAGGCATCATTACAACATTTTCAGCACCAGTCAATTCTTTTGCACTTATTTGTACATACTGTCTTATGGAATCTACAATAGAAGGCGATAACCTACCTCTGTGAAGCAGTGGATCATTGGAAAACATCGTTACACCCTCACGAGCATAAAGACGCCCATCATCTATGAGCTTTATTTTGTGAACAACGGGATTAGAAAATTTCCCTTTAGGAAATTTTTTTTGAGCAAAAGACTCTCCCACTAAAAGAATAAACAATACAAAAAAGATAATCTTTTTCATGGTGTTATTTGTTTTCAAACAAGTTATGTTCAAGCCCAGATAAGTATATTAAAACTACATCCATAGGTGAGAGTGTTTCTGAGGTTTTGACTGCCCAAGTTTTGCCTGTTCGAGGATCGACCAAATATTCAGTTTTACTTCTGAGTTTACCAAATTTTTTGAGCGTAACCGTACGGGCATAGACTTTTTTCTTATTGCTATCAAAAACTTTCACAGTAACTGAAATTTGAGGTTTAATTTTGCTCACGCTTCCATTTGCAAATTCTATAGAAAAATCTCCTCCCCCAGTAAGATGAGCATCTATTAAAGCATAATAGTTAGCGGAAATAGAAGAAACCGTTTTTTTGTAAGTATTATCAGGCAAGCCTTCCAATTCCCCATAAACACCCATGGTGGTAATTTTCTTCCCATTTTTATAGTATGAATAAAAGGCTTCAAATGGCACTCCAAATTTACGACTCAATATTTCTTCGCTTTTCGCAATGATAAAATCAGTCAATGTATCAGGAAAACATTCACGAAATGAAAAACTACCTGTGAGAGGCTTGTTTGTTGAAATTTTAACTTCTTCCACCAAAGCAGGATCAACTTTGATTCTCATAGAATAAATAACTGCTCTGGTTTGAGCATATGCCCACACACTTACAACAAAGGTTAAGAAAAAATATTTCTTTTTCATATGCGTTATTATGTTTTACAAAATTTTACAAAAATTGTGCCTCAAAACTAATAATCAAGAAAGTATTAACTTTGAAAAACAAAATGCTTAACAATGACTGAACAAGAAAAAAAGGTAGAAACCCAAGAAACCCATTTTGGCATTACCGAAAATAAATATGAGTCGCATGTTAAAACAATAATTATTGATGTGAGTTCTGGAATGTATAAAGTAGTTCGATATCCCGTTGGTGAATTTTTTGGCCCTGTCGACTTAGGACTTCATCATTCAACTCAATATAATTCTTTAAATTTTGGTATTGGACTTCTTGCAGGTTCTATATTCCCTGGTTCAAATAGACTTATTTTTACTGGATTTAGTCCTTGTTGGACTGGTTTTTACATTTCAAGCATGGGGGGTGCTGGGCTTGCCTTTGATAATCTCGGTTTAAACATGGTGAGCATCACAGGCAGAGCTCAAAAACCATCCGTACTCATTCTGAATCGTATACATGGTGAAGAAATTCAGGTTCGCGTGGAACCCATTCATGACCTTTGGGAAATATGGGACAGTGGGCGTGGCGGTGTATATTCATTGATGGATTACGTTAATGAAAAATATGGTGAAGAATATATAGATCAATATCGTATTCTTGTTGTGGGGCCAGCAGCTGCTACCACCGATTTCGGTGCTATTGTGAGTGTTCCTGTTAGAAAGGGCGAACTAACCTATGTAGATACGTGGGCAGGCAGGGGAGGATTCGGATCTAAGATGCTTCAGGAGTACAACATTGCTGCAGTCATCTACGGAGGAACATACATTGACAAGGACTTTCGTGATAGGTCTGTAGCAGACAAATGGTTCGAAGACAGATATCAAAAAAAACTAGCTGCTAAAGACCTTGAAGCCACTACCAAATATAGGTTTGACCCCAAATTCGAAACAGGTGGAACATTTGGAGTCAATTTCGCTACAATGGGTGGCCGCGTAATGGCTTTCAATTATCAGTCTTTTTTTTGGTCAGAAGATGAGCGAATTTCTTTACATCAGAATTTTATAGTCAATCATTATCTCAAGCAATTTAACGAAGAAACTATTCGAAAAAAACAAAATTGGACATGTGGTGAACCCTGTGTGGCTGTATGCAAAAAAATGAATAATCAATACAAAAAGGACTACGAACCCTACCAGACAATGGGACCTCTTTGTGGAGTTTTTGATCAACGAGCTGCTGAACTTCTCAACCACCATGCAGACACATTGGGTTTTGATGCAATTTCCGTAGGTGGCGTTCTTGCCTGGCTGATGGAACTTCTCTATAAAGGACTTGTCACTAAAGAAGAACTTGGAGTTACACAGTTTCCTATTTGGCGTAAAGATGGTTTTGATCCGGTACTTGATTCTCTTCATAATGCAAGATTAGGAGTGGAGCTACTCAATTCTATAGTGTATAAAAGAGGTATCATAGATTTCACTTTTGGTCCGAGGCGTTGGGCTCGTAAACTTGCACGCCAACGTGGTAGAATAATTATTGACCATTTCCTTTACGTCACTTTTGGTCGCAGGGGATGGATGGTCCCCAACCAATATTGGACACCAGGAGTTTTATCTCCCATGCCCATCATGGGGAAATACTACATGTATTATGGCAATGACTTCATGCATCCACGCATTCTGGGACGCTTAAACACCGAACGTTTCAAGAAAGAACTTATTATGGACAACCTTGGTTTTTGTCGTTTTCATCGCAATTGGGCCGAGGATTTCATGCCGGATATTTTAGGACAACTTTTTGGTAAAGAATCTGCTGAAAAATTCACAAAAAGCATTGATGCTCTTGCATACAATATCAACAGCAGAAATAACAGCGGTCTTTGGGAATCTTACAAAAATGTAGAACTCGTTGAATCATACTTGCAACGCAAACATGAAATCGAAGGCGACAACAATCCTGATCTATTGGGGTGGATAGATTACCTTCGCCGCGACAGACGTACAGCTGCTATTGACTACTGGTATGAAATACATAAAGGAATTACCGAAACTCTAAATGAATTTTAAAGATGAAAAAAATTATTTTATTTTCCATCATCGTGGGTTTTTTACTATACTCATGCCAGCATAACGAAGACATTGGTTGGGAAATTTATCCACCTGATGAAGAGATCTCAGGCCTCAAGGTAGATACTTTTACCATCATAGCCTATACTCAGAAAACTGATAGTGTTCGTTCCGATAGAACTGCTCAGAGTTTAGCCGGTATTTACGTGGATCCTATTTTTGGGACAACTTATGCTGCTTTTTGCACTCAGCTCAACCTTCCTACTACCAGTGTTGTATTTCCTCAAGATATTATTGTAGATTCTCTTGTCTTACATTTGGAATACTTTTACATCTACGGCTTTCCCAAAGAGAATAACCTAATCACTTACCAAGTACGCGAACTCGTTTCTAATGTTAAAGATACCATTTATTATTCTAACAACCCTTTTGAAGTAGGACAGTTACTTGGCTCTGCTACTGTTACACCAGACCTACAAGACAGTGTATATATAAACAATCGTCGATTTCCTGCGCAACTCAGAATAAAGCTTTCGAACCAGTTTGCTAAAAAAATTGTGGAAGCTGCTCATGAAGGGCTACTATATAACAATGCCACATTTACAAGTTTTATTAAAGGTATAGCTATTTTACCCGTTTATGAAGGGGGAACCGGCTGTTTAGCATCGTTTGATGTTACTTCAAACAATTCCGGTATGACATTGTTTTACCGTACCAATGGAGAAAACCGCTCCTATACGTTCAAAATTACCAAAACAACTCCCAGGTATACATTCTTTTCCCACAATTATCAATATTCCCACCCTGACCTTATATCTCAATTAAACGGTGACACAACAATAGGACAAAAAATTTTATTTCTGCAATCCATGGCTGGAACCAAAGTGATAATTAAATTTCCAGGTATACATAATTTTTTGAATGGAAAAGTAATCATCAACCAAGCCAAGCTTGTAATTCCTATAGAAGCTACAGACCATACTTCCAATACCTACCCTGTACCTAAAATTATTTCTATTCTACGAATCAATTCAAAAGGTCAATTCGAAGCTACGCTTGATTATGGTGCTAGTAGCTCGGAATTAAACAAACCAAACTACGATGCTAACAATAAATTTTATAGTCTTTTGTTTACTCTTGAGTTACAGAACATTATTAAGAAACACGACTCCACTGCAACCTATGCACTCATGGTCAATGGTAATGCTGTTAATCCCCATAGAGTGGTTCTCTCAGGTCCACAAAATCTTATTCAACCAATGAAATTAATTGTTTATTATACACCAATAAAATAACAAAAATTATGTGTGGGATTGTTGGATATATAGGTTACAGGCAAGCATATCCCATTTTAATCAATGGGCTTTACAGACTTGAATACAGAGGTTATGATAGTGCTGGAATAGCTCTTTTGAACGAAAAAATCCAAATACATAAAAAAAGGGGGAAAGTCAAGGATTTAGAAAACATGATTAAAGACTTGGATCTGCGAGGAACTCTTGGCATTGCCCACACGCGTTGGGCAACTCATGGCGAGCCTAACGACGAAAATGCTCATCCTCATTTTTCTCAAAGTCAAAAAATGGCGATTATTCATAATGGAATAATTGAAAATTATAACTCCCTTAAGGAGGAACTTATCAAGCGTGGTCATAGGTTTGAAAGCACAACTGATACGGAAGTATTGATACATCTAGTTGAAGACATCATGATTCATGAAAGAAAAGACCTCATAACTGCTCTTCAAATTGCATTAAATCAAGTTATAGGAGCATATGCCATAGCCATTATTTCAGAAGACCATCCAGACATGATCATAGCAGCCAAGAAAGGCAGTCCCCTCGTGATTGGCATAGGTAATGATGAATACTTTTTAGCTTCAGATGCCACGCCTATTGTAGAATACACCAGAAACGTAGTTTACATGGAAGATGAAGAAATTGCTATCATTCCTCGACGAGGCGAACTCAAACTCATCACCATTCGAAACATCGAGAGAACTCCCTATATTCAGCAATTAGAGCTAAGTCTAAGCGCTATTGAAAAGGGTGGTTTTCCACATTTCATGCTCAAAGAAATTTACGAACAACCCAATTCTGTCAGAGATAGTATGCGTGGCCGATTAAGATTGGAGGACAGCAAAATCCAATTGGGAGGTATCATAGACTATAAGCAAAAAATGCTTTCTGCCAAACGCTTTATCATAGTTGGATGTGGCACATCATGGCATGCAGGACTGGTCGGTGAATATTTGCTCGAAGACCTTGCTCGTATACCCGTAGAAGTTGAATATGCATCAGAGTTTAGATACCGTAATCCTATTATCGATGAAAATGACATTGTTATAGCCATTAGTCAGTCTGGCGAAACTGCCGATACACTTGCTGCCGTAGAACTTGCACGAGACAAAAAATCCACTGTGCTTGGCATATGCAACGTGGTTGGCTCATCCATAGCTAGAAAGACACATGCTGGTGTATATACACATGCAGGTCCTGAAATTGGTGTCGCATCCACCAAAGCTTTTACAGCTCAGGTAACCGTCCTTACTATGATGAGCTTGATGTTAGGTTATCAGAAAGGATTGATCAAAGAATCAATTTTTCAGGAATATCTTCATGAATTAGACAAAATTCCCGATAAAATAAAAGTAACACTCGAAAAAAATGCCGAGACGATTAAACAAATCGCTGAAATTTTTAAAGATTCTCGCAATTTCCTCTATTTAGGTAGGGGCTACAATTTTCCGGTGGCTCTAGAAGGAGCTTTGAAACTTAAAGAAATTTCTTACATACATGCCGAAGGATATCCAGCTGCAGAGATGAAGCATGGTCCTATCGCCCTTATCGATGAAAATATGCCCGTTGTTTTCATAGCTCCAAGCAATGGCATTTACGAAAAAATCATTTCTAATATCCAGGAAGTTAAAGCACGCAAAGGTAAAATTATTAGCATTGTAACAGAAGGTGATCAAGCTGTAAGAGCTCTTAGCGATCACGTCATTGAGATACCACATACCCTTGAGTTCCTTCAACCACTTCTGACCACTATTCCTCTGCAACTGCTTGCTTACTATATTGCTGTCTTAAGAGGATGCAACGTCGATCAGCCTAGAAATCTAGCTAAATCAGTTACTGTTGAATAATTTAACGAGGGTGACTAACTTTTTTTTATTTAAAACCAAAAAAATTATTCATAATGATAAAAGTGCAAAAGTTCATTTACCCTTGCTCAAGTAAAATCTTTTTTTCTTTTACTTTTTTCTTTGTTTTCCTAACCCTTCACACGCAACAAAGTGGTGGATCAGCATTCAAAAAAATTAAGTATTCTTATAAAATTTCAGACTTTGAAAATTTTGTCCGTAAGTATCCAGCATCCTCCTACACTTCACTAGCAAGAAAAAAAATCGACAGTTTGCGTGAAATATATCTTTTTTATGATGCTATTGGTTCGTCCGATACATTGGCTTTCTCTAAAGCATTGAAAACTTTATCAAATGATTCGTTAAAACAAGAATTAGAAAATTATTCCATATCCTGGAAGAAGTGGACAGAGCACAAATTTTATAAAGATCCATCCCTGTTGAAAAATCTTTACAAAATCCCTATTTCGGACCTTTACGCCACATATGGTGATACTTCTTATTTTATTATCATTCACTTGATGTTAGATAAAATCAACGTCATACGGAAGAAGCATGCACGAAAAAAATTGGAAATGAATTACAAACTATCATACGAAGCACGTCGTCATGCTGAAGAAATGTGTCGAAGAAAGTTTTTCAACCATCAGGATTTAATTAGAGGTAACCCTATGGTTCGTGCGATGCGTGCAAATTTTCAAGGAAGTATGGTAGGCGAAAATATTGCTGCTGGTCAAACGACGATCGAATCTCTATTCGAAAGCTGGATGGCAAGCAAAGGACATCGTGCCAATATATTGAATTCCAAGTTTAACCGAGCAGGTATGGGATTTACTATTTGCAACGCTCCCGGAAGCAAATTTTCTTACTATTATGTCAATCTTTTCGGCACGGAACCATGAAATCGAAATTCCTTTTTTATCGACTAAGTTCAATGGGAGATATAGTGCTAACAACTCCTCTATTAAGGGTACTGAGAAAAAATTTTCCCGACGTAGAAATCCACTATATTACACGAGAACAATATGCAGATATTCTTCGTTATAATCCAAATATAGATCACCTATGGACAGTCGAAAAAAATCCCTTAAAAAATCTTGAACTACGATCTTTAAAGTTCGACTATTTTATCGATTTACATAGAAACTGGAGAAGCAAAACATTTGCTTTTTGCTTTTCATCTGCTTCGTATTCTACTTTTCCAAAACTTAACATAAAAAAATTACTTCTTACCCGATTTAAAATAAATTTTTTACCACAACAACACATCGTCGAAAGATACTTTAAAGCATTAAGAAAACTAAATTTAAGTTATGACGGAGAAGGACTGGATTTTTATCTACCACCTTCTTTTCATATCGATATTGATTTTAAGCCGTTTATAGCCGTAGTTTTAGGTGGAACATATTATACAAAAAAATATCCGACCTATCTTTGGTTAGAGGTAATAGATCATTTAACACAGCCAGTGGTTTTATTGGGCGGAAGGGCTGAAGAAGTTGAGGGGATTTTTCTTACAAAAAACAGTAAAAACAAGGTTTTTAATTTTTGCGGCAAACTAAGTATCGCGGAGTCGGCCTATTATATCAAAGAATCAACTGTTGTTATCTCGCACGATACTGGACTTATGCACATAGCAGCAGCATTTAAAAAACCTCTTATTTCCATCTGGGGAAATACAGTTCCTGCTTTTGGCATGTATCCATTATTTCCCAAGACATATCAAAGCCAAAGCATCATCGTTGAAACAAAAAATCTTTCATGTAGGCCATGTAGCAAACTAGGCTATCATCGTTGCCCGAAAGGTCATTTTAAGTGCATGGAAAACATTTCTCCCATGCGAATTGTTTCTGCTGTTTCAAATCTAATATAAAATATCTAATTTTGGCTTAAAATTTGCTCTTGGAAGTTAAATTTTATTATCATGCTCCAAACCATTATTTACATATTGGTTTTTTCAGTACACCCAGTTACTGATACTATATCATCATGGAAAAACGTCAACGATGGTATCAGAAAAGCTATTGCAACCGGTGATGCTTCTCAACTAGCAACATTTTTTGCTCCAACGATACAACTTTCTATTCCTGGCAACAAAGGTGAATTTAGCAAAGTTCAAGCAGAGATTTTGATGAAAGATTTCTTTTCATCGTATCCCCCTGTTTCTTTCGAGGTAGTAAGCGAAGGAAGAAATGGCGATAATTCTTTCTATACCATTGGTAAATATTTTACTCAATCCAGGTCTTTTAATGTTTACTATGTTGTTGAAAAAAAGGGTAATTCCATTCAAATGCATATTTTAAAATTTGAATAATTTGTATGAATTTACCCCCCCTCAGTATTGAACAAATTATTCAACTTGCCTTGCGAGAAGACATAGGTAATGGTGATCATACTACGCAAGCCACTATTCCACCTGGTTTTCGTGGCAAAATGGCTTTGTTTGTCAAAGAAAAAGGGATTATAGCAGGTGTTGAACTGGCACGCCAGATTTTCCATCACATTAATCCTTCCATTGCCATTCAATTGCTTATAACAGACGGCAAGGAAGTACAAAAAGGCGATGTGGTTTTTATAGTAGAAGGACCTATGCAGGATCTACTTTTGTGTGAAAGAACCACCTTAAATTTCATGCAAAGAATGAGTGGAATCGCTACACTAACTCATCAGATGGTAGAACTTATCAAAGATACTCCTGCTAAGCTTCTTGATACACGAAAAACCACACCTATTTTACGTCTGATTGAAAAATGGGCTGTCCGCATTGGAGGTGGCTACAATCATCGCTTTGGACTAGACGACATGATACTTATCAAAGACAATCACATTGATGCAGCTGGTGGAATCCGACAAGCCCTTACCAGAGTTAAAGAGTACCTCGAAAAGAATAATTTGCAAATTCCTGTAGAAATTGAAGTACGAAATAAAAAAGAAATCGAAGAAGTTCTTTCTTATGGCTACGTCCAACGTATCCTACTCGACAATTTTACTCCTGACCAACTCAAAGAGGCTGTTCAAATGATTAATAAGTGTGTTGAAACTGAAGCAAGCGGTGGAATTACACCTGATAACATTCGCCCTTATGCTGAAACAGGTGTCGATTTTATCTCATCAGGCTTCATCACTCACCACTACTCTAGCCTTGATCTGTCACTAAAGTTTGTTAAGTGATTGAGCAATTTTTTTTACCTTTGTCATACTTGAAAAAACAATATGAAAAAGTTACTTTTTATTTTTCTCGTAAGCATTTTTTTCTTCCTTTCATGCGAAAAGAAGAAACAGGAAAAAATTCAGCAAAGTTGGAGACTCATTCGACTTTCTAAAGATTCTCTTGTGACATGGTATGAAGTCTGGGAATTCAACAATGGTAATATTCAGATGATTAAAAAAGATAACCCCCAGACTCCCATAGACACAACCGATTTAGGTAAGTATCATCTTTATGTAAAATTAGACAGAACTTATGTTGATATAGAAGGATTAAGCTATTTTTACAAATACAATGGGCAATGGATGGTATTGAAAATGAATGATGAAATTCTCATCATGCTCTATGAAAAAGGAGAAAACTGGTTTTACAGAGAATTCGTACGTGAAGATAAATGAGTAAAAGTAAACGAATATTTGTTTGCCAAAATTGTGGAGCTATATATTCTAAATGGTTGGGCAAATGTTCTCAATGTAATAGTTGGAATAGTGTCGTTGAAGAAAGCATAGAAACTTCAATTCGTGAAAATTTGCTTACCGACTTTAGGTTTTATTCACTTCATGACGTTCCTTGTGAGGGCGTAGAAAGGTTTGTTACTCAATATCAGGAATTCAATAGAGTCCTTGGCGGGGGGTTAGTACCAGGCTCTTTTATTTTACTAGGAGGGGAACCTGGAATAGGAAAATCTACTTTGCTTTTGCAGGTTGCTCTTCATAATCCCGAACTTAAATGTCTCTATGTTTCTGGGGAAGAAAGCCTTTCCCAGATTAAAATACGTTCAGAAAGACTTGGATCAATATCAAACAACATTTATATAAGTAATGAAACGAATGTAGATCAAATTATCCAAGCAACTTTAAACCTAAAGCCTACCGTTCTTATTGTGGATTCTATTCAAACAGTATACAACCCCAAAGTAGAAGCATTTACTGGATCATTGACTCAAATTCGACAATGTGCTAACGATTTACAACGATTAGCAAAAGAAAATCACATTTCTGTTTTTTTAATTGGTCATATTACCAAAGATGGAATGATAGCTGGGCCTAAATTACTAGAACACATGGTAGATGTAGTTTTGCAATTTGAAGGCGACGAACATTATGGCTATCGAATTCTAAGAACCCTTAAAAATCGATTCGGTCCTACCAACGAACTTGGTATTTTCGAAATGACATCAAACGGTTTACGTGAAATAAGCAATCCTTCAGAAATTTTACTCTCTCATCGAACACAAAACCTTTCCGGTACGGCTGTTGCTTGTACTATTCAGGGAATAAGGCCCTTACTTGTAGAAGTGCAAGCTCTTGTTAGTTCTTCAGCCTACGGTAACCCACAACGAACAACGACAGGCTTCGATCCTAAAAGGCTTAACATGATTTTAGCTGTTCTTGAAAAAAGACTTGGTATGAAAGTAGGTTTTCAAGACGTTTTTCTTAATATCACAGGAGGATTAAGAATTGATGATCCTGCATTGGACCTTGGTGTTGCCTGTTCCATTATTTCTTCTCATTTTGACTTTTCTATACCTCCTTATGCTTGTTTTACGGGGGAAATAGGACTTACTGGAGAAATTAGGCCCGTCGATCGACTTGAATTACGAGTTTCTGAAGCTATTCGAATTGGCTTTAAACATATCTACCTGCCTCTTGTAAATCTTAAGAATCTTCATATCAATCATCCTCCTGATGTCCAGTTTATAGCTTTAGAACATCTTAAAAATCTCTTGGAAAACTTGCAAACATAAACCCATGAATATCATTAAAGCTATCCCATTGATTCCTGAAATTTGGAAAATTGACGGAGGTGTTGCCTTTGGTGTTGTACCAAAAAATCTTTGGGCCTCTCTTTATCCTTCCGATGAACATAATTTAATTACTCTGGTTAACCGCTGCCTTCTTCTAGAATTGGCCGATCAACTCATACTCATCAATACTGGCTTTGGTCAAAAAAGAGATGACAAATACTATCAATACAAATTCATTTTGGAGCGTCACAATTTAAAAGAATTAATCCAACAAGCAGGTTATCATGTCAATGACATAACTGATGTTATTTTCACGCATTTACATGATGACCATTGTGGAGGTGCCACAGAAAAATTAAATGATAAGCTTAGACTAATATTTCCACAAGCTAATCATTGGGTTTCTCAAGAACAACTTTATCATTTTTTTCACGCCAATCCTCGCGAAAGAGCAAGTTTTTTCGAGGATAACATTCTTCCCATACTAAAACTTGGCAAACTAAAAGTGGTCCATGCGCAAGATTCTACAGTTGCAGGACTTCCCTACTTGCTTACACATGGACATACTCGAGGTCAACTCCTTCCTTATTTCACGTGGAAAAATCAAACTTATCTTTATGCATCCGACTTTATTCCATCCATCTCTCACATACAACCTGTTTGGTGTGCTTCGGTTGATACGCAACCTTTAGTTGCCATTGAAGAAAAAAAATTTTTTTTACAGAAAGCATTAGAAAAAAACATTTTTCTTTTTTTTGAACACGACTCCATGAACGAAAGTGCTAAAATCCTCCTCACCGAGAAAGGCTTTAAAGGTGAGAAATTTTTATTTCCTAAATCGTAAAATTTTGCATTTTTGGTAAAAGATTTTCTTATGATTAGCAAAGAATTGATTCAGCCAACAAGTATTACCATAGTTGGTGCATCGAATGATATTAGAAAACCTGGTGGGAAGGTCGTAAAAAATCTGCTGGATTCCAAATACCAAGGAAAACTGTTCGTAGTTAATCCTAAGGAAACCGAAGTTCAAGGCTTAAAAGCATATCCTGATGTTCGCTCGATTCCTCCTTCTGACCTGGCAGTTCTTGCGATTGCCGCAAAATTTTGCCCAGAGACTGTCGAAATATTAGCCAAAGAAAAAAATGTTAAAGCTTTTATCATATTTAGTGCAGGATTTAGCGAAGAAAGTCATGAAGGTAAATTGCTTGAGGAAGAGATCGTAAAAATAGTTAATGAAGCTGGAGCCACACTCATTGGTCCCAATTGTATTGGAGTAATGACTCCTTACCACGCTTCCGTATTCACCACGCCTATACCAAAGTTGGAACCCGGTCAAATAGATTTTATCAGTGGAAGTGGAGCAACTGCGGTTTTCATCATGGAAAGTAGCATACCTCTTGGACTTAAGTTTTCTAATGTCTTTAGCGTTGGTAATAGTGCACAAGTTGGAGTAGAAGACATCCTAGAATATTTGGATCAAACTTATGAAGAAGGGAAAAGTGCTCCTATTAAATTACTCTACTTGGAAACAATTAAGCAACCTCAAAAATTGCTTCAACATGCAAGATCTCTTGTGAGTAAGGGCTGTCGAATCGCTGCTATAAAAGCAGGAAGTTCTGAAGCTGGTGGCAGAGCTGCTTCCTCTCATACAGGAGCGATGGCAACCAATGATGCAGCTGTAGAAGCATTGTTCAGAAAGGCAGGAATTATTCGATGTCATGGGAGATCGGAATTAGCCACGATGGCTTCTGTTTTCAAATTTCCACGCCCACAAGGGAAAAACGTTGCTATCGTAACCCATGCTGGTGGGCCGGCAGTTATGCTTACCGATGCTTTGTCAAACGAAGGTGTGCATGTTCCACCTATCGATCACCCAGCCAAAAATGAGCTAGCTGAAAAACTTTTTCCGGGATCCTCTGTCAATAATCCCATCGACTTTCTAGCTACCGGTACAGCAGAGCAACTGGATCATATCTTACATTATTGTATAAACGTATTTGATCAAATACATGCAATTCCTGTGATTTTTGGTAGTCCTGGACTTTTCGAAGTATACGACGCCTATGATGTTCTTGATAAGCACATAAAAACTTCACATAAACCAATATATCCAATCTTGCCTTCCGTCATGAACGTAGCCCGCGAGATACAACACTTTATTGAAAAAGAAAACGTTTTTTTCCCGGACGAAGTTATTTTCGGCAAGTGTTTTGCTAAATACGTAAATACTTTTATTCCTAAAAGCGAAGAAAAAATTCCTATGAATGAGGATTTAATTGCAAAAAGTTTAAATGGTGTAAATGGTTATATCTCACCGGAAAAAATAAGTTTCATTTTGGATGGCGCAGGTATTCCACGCGTGCGCGAAATAATATCTAACTCCGAAGACGAACTTATCGAAAAAGTTCATGAAATAGGATTTCCCGTGGTTATGAAAGTCGTAGGACCTATACATAAAACTGATGTAGGTGGTGTCGTGCTGAACATCAATAGTGAAAGCACTTTAAGAGAAGAATTCAAGCGCCTGATGCAAATTCCATCCGCAACTTCAGTTCTAGTTCAGCCCATGATAAAAGGTATTGAACTTTTTATGGGAAGTATACACGAAGGTGACTTTGGACATTTGTTGATGTTTGGTCTGGGTGGAATTTTCGTGGAAACACTAAAAGACGTATCCTATGGATTGGCTCCCCTTTCTCAGGAGGAAGCCATGTATATGATTCAGTCCATACGTAGCAACAAAATGCTAGATGGCGTCCGGGGATTTCAACCTATTAACAAAGCTAAATTAGCTGAAATTTTAGTACGACTTAGCTGGCTTGTTAAGTTATTCCCACAAATTAAAGAACTTGATCTAAATCCTATTATTGCTGATGGAGATCAAATTTACGTAGTTGATGCAAGAATTAAAACAACATTATAAAATATTATCACTATGAAAAAAATCCAAGTTATTTTAATGTGCGTTTTCGTTTATGGTGCAATTCATGCTCAAGTGAAAACTTTTTTTGGCAGTGGAATAGATTGGGCAATTTGTATGGCTCGGTTTGAAGACACTCTTTACACCACAATGGAGCCACGTGTAAGCTGGTGGTTTAATTTTTCTGAGTACTATCATGTTCATTTCACTGACTATTTTGGTTTATTTATCGGTGCCGGTATTCGAAATCTTGGCTTTATTGCTAATTATACAGATACTTCTTTTACCAAAAGGAAGTATCGTGTATATGCTTTCAAACTACCTCTAGGTTTTAAAATTGGTAATATTTCAGAAAAAAATGGTTTTTTTGTTTTATTCGGAGGAGACATAAGCATTCCTTTGCATTATAAGGAAAAATGGTTTGCGGGCAAAAACAAAATTGAAAAAATCAGTGAATGGTTTTCCCAGCGAACGGAACTATTCATGCCTTCTGCTTTTATAGGCATAAATTTTCATAAAACTACTCTTCGCCTCCACTATTATCCGATGAATTTTATGAACAAGAATTTTTCTATTACTTCACAAGGGCAAACCACCAAACCCTACCGCTATATGAATAAATCCAATCTGATAAGTATAGAAATTGGACTTTCACTTACCAACTTAAAAAACAAGAAACAAGATAAGTAAGCAAATATGAATAAGAAGGATTTATTGGTTTTAATACTTCTTGTTATTATTTTCACGCCATTTATATTGATAGAACCTGCATACGCCTGGTTTCTTGAGATGAGCAAAAATCATGGAATGCTCATGAGTTTTCTAAAATTTGCTGTTCTTGCTACTGTGGGAGAAGCTATTGGCTATAGAATCCGACGAGGGGAGTATCCTTCATGGAATTTTGGTTATTTGCCTAAACTAATTATTTGGGGAGTATTAGGATGCTTTATTTTCATTGCATTCAAGGTTTTCGGAATAGGTATTCCACTATTTCTTGAATACATGGGACTTAAAGGTGCTACAGCCTCAATGTCACAATCTATTTCATGGATTAAAGTTGTTACAGCTTTTGGAATTAGCTTTTTCATGAATCTCATTTTTGCTCCAGTTCTCATGACAACGCATAAAATTACAGATACACATATCGAAAATCACCAGGGGAAACTGAATTCGCTTTTTAAACCTATACACGTAAGTAGAATTCTTAAAAACTTGGACTGGAACGTCCATTGGGGATTTGTTCTTAAAAAAACCATTCCTTACTTTTGGATTCCTGCCCACACCATAACATTCCTTTTGCCGGAAGAATTCCGTGTGTTATTTGCAGCTATTTTGAGCATGGTTCTTGGCATTTTCCTTGCTTTTGCTGCCCAATTGAGCAAGAAAAAACATTAATTTATTCGCTTTTTACTAACAAATGGCGCATAATTCGTGTCCGTTGCTCAAGATAAACTTTTCTCCCTCCGACGAGTTTTTCAATGTTTTCAGCAAATTGATGATGTCGTATAGTAATAAGCTCCATTGAAGTATTGTATTTAATATAAAAAGGAACAGAAAGCTCTTGCAAAATAAAATCTATTTTATATGGATCTTCATCAAAACAAACTGAAAAACTCAATGCTGTGTTTTCCATCAGCCTAATTTTGATCTGATGTCGGGCAAGAATACTAAAAATTAAACTTAAATTAGATTCATCAATAAAAGAAAAATCTTTTGGGAAAAAACTCATAAGCACTTGTTGTGGCTTGATGATGTAAAAAGGGAGTTTTAACGATTCTTCTCGGTCATCGATGCTGGTTCCTGGCAAGTCTGAATCGATAAATGATCGTACGAAAAGTGGAATTTTTTTGTTTTGAAGAGGTTTGAGAGTTTTGGGATGAATTACCGAAGCACCATAATATGCAAGTTCGACTGTTTCTTTATAGGAAAGATGTGGAACAGGGACAGCATCAGGTAGACGTTTAGGATCAGCATTCATGACCCCAGGAACATCTTTCCATATGGTTAATGATGTTGCATCCAAAGCATAAGCAAAGATGGCAGCTGTATAGTCTGAGCCTTCCCTTCCTAAAGTTGCTGGCTCACCATCCTCCGATGAACCAATAAAACCTTGCGAGATGATAATATCGTGTTTCTCAAATGCATTCAATGCAAAATAACGAATAGCTTCACATGTCTTATCCCATAAAACATTGGCTTCTCGATAAGCGCAATCTGTCAAAATACAATCCCTCGCAGAAACTAATGCAACATTTAAGCCGCTTTTTAATAAAAACCAATATAGTATAGTTGAAGAAAATAATTCACCGTAATGTACGATACGATCATAAGCTTTATTAAAATTTCCATCATAAAAAACTTGTAATTCACTTCGCAACTGAATAAATAATTTTTCTAGTTCGGTAAAAATTCTCAATGTTTTGTCCGACCCAAAAAGTTCTTCGACAATTGCGTGATGATAAGCATAAACTTTTTCAAAATGAGGCTCAAGAGACCTCTGTTCGATGTATGCATAAAATAGCTGTTCCAGATTATTGGTGGTTTTTCCCATGGCAGAGATCACTAAGACTAATTTTGCAAAAGATTGTCTTTGCAAGATTTTCAACACATTTCTGACAGATGATCCATCTTTAACAGATGCACCACCAAACTTAAAAACTTGTACGGACATGACTGCTCCTTGTTAGAAGGGACAAAATTAACTTTTTTCACATAAGATCAGTAAGAAAAGGATTGGTTTGAATTTCTTCTTTTAAGGTGGTCGAAGGTCCATGTCCTGGATAAACTTTTGTTTCTGGAGGAATTGATTCAATTAAAAGTCGGAGAGAATTCATCAACACATCGTAATTCCCAGTGGGCAGATCGGTTCTTCCTATGGAACCTGCAAAAAGAACATCACCCGTAAAAAGACTTTGAATTTCTGGAAAGAAATAACATACCGATCCATCAGCATGACCTGGAACATAAAGTGTATTAAAAGCAAAGGAATCGATCAACATCTGATCCTGGACAAAACACACAGGTTCTGGCATTTTAGGTATGTTGATGCCAAAAAAAGAAGACCACGTATGTACTTGTTGGTAAAGTTCCAATCCGGCTTGATGAATATAAGTAGGTATGCTATAGCTATCCGTAAGAAAAGGTACTCCCATCATATGATCGAGATGTGGATGAGTGATAAGAACAGCCACTGGAGATAAATGATATTTGGTTAAAAGTGCTGTGAATTTTTTTTGTTCATCCACACCATAACAACCAGGATCAATGATTAAACATTTATTGTCCTTTATAACGATGTATGTATTTACCAAAAAGTCATTAAATTGCATAGAATAAATTTGCATATTCATTAATTTTTTCAAATATAAGTTTTTTAATTCAAGAGTTTAAAGACTAACCCTTTCAGTGTATTCTTTACGCTGGCCAGATCGTATTTATGTTTGTAATGTACGTTAGCTTCACTTCCAATTTTTTTTTCAATCAACACTTTTAATTTTTGAGGAGAATCACTAGGATAATGTATTTCACATAAACCTAGTTGATTAAATCTTTGCACATTCCATTCTTGCTCAAAGTTCCATGGAATACTGATTATTGGTAATCCGGCATTCAATGCCTGATACATACTTCCATTACCTCCATGATTAATTATGAGTTTCAATTTGTCTTGTATTGATGTAAAATTTATAAATTGTCTAAAAATGGAGTTTTTTTTCTGATGGTTGTATTTCGCACCAGAGATGATGAAAAAAACGTCGTCAAATTCGTCGGGATTTAAAATTTCAGGTACGATATTTCTACCACTACTACCAGTTGTAACGTAAACCATTGGTCGTGAACGGTATTTTTCGACAAAATCTAACAGACTCATATCAATTTCATTCGACTGATAAAGAAGAGGTCCAATGTAGTGATATTGAGGCAGACTCTTTTTTAAAGGGAAAATCTGAGGGTCGTCACAAATCAAATTTATTTTGCCGAGAAATTCATCAAAAAGATTTTGATGAAGAGGTAAGTTATATTTTTTGCGAATTTTTCTAAAAGGTGAGTGGACTTTTCTAAGAGTCAATGTTTCTACACTTCTCACCAAAGCTTCCCATTGTTTAGCATTTACATACTTTTTGAAGCGATGAGCTTTATGGTGATAAGGGACATCACGAAAACATGCATAATGGTTTGTTACGTAAGCATTCAATAAAGCCACATGGAGAATATCCCATTTTTCAGCAACTATTCTCACTCCTAAAAAAGTATCACTCACAATAATGTCAGGTTTTTCCGTATGGATAATTTTTTCCAAGTGATTTACTACGAAGGAAACGAACTTGATGTTAATCCAATCGAAATTGAATGTTGTAGCATAATCATTAATTCGTTCAACGAAATCAAAACAAAGCGAAACTGTTGTGCGAAATCCTCTATTTTCTATAAAAACGTCATAAGCGGGATGACTTAAAAAAACTCCATCATAATTACTAATTTCACGTAATATTGAAGCAAATTCCAAAAGTCTCAAATAATGAGAAAGCAAACCAAAAGGAATGAAAAGTATTTTTTTCATAAACAATCACATTTTCAAAAGATATCAGAAAAATGCCTGAACAGTGAAAAACGGCTGAAAACGAGAAACACGAGGATGATCTAGGTATGAGAACCTCCACACCCCATCTATACGGAAAAACTTAAAAATATTTTCAATACCTATACCTGCCTCAAAATAAGGCTTAGATAAAGTATAAGTATATGTTGGAAAACTTGAAAAGGAGAGATTTTTTTGAGACATGGTACCAGCTAACCCTTTTACCCAAATTAATTCACGCCATTTTAACTTTTTTAACAAAGGAAAATAGTTTAAAAATAAACCATCGAATCGATGTATATAATAGAAACTAATCCAGGAATCTGAAATAAATTCAAAATAATTCATCATGTTGAAAGCCGTCTCATCGAGAAAATATGTTTCATTTCCAGGATGAATAAAGAGAAAAGGGTAAGGTAATCGTCCAAAAATTTTTCCAGCTTCAATGATATACTTTGACCAACCCAAGTTTCCAACATTAAACCAATCATTCCATGAAAATTGTAACTTATGATAAGAAAAATCTCCATGAAATAAATCTTTCACACCACGACTGTATTGAAATTGAATAATTGGAAAAGTAGATCCCATGCTCATCCGGTTAAAATCGTTATATAGAAACTTCTCTTTATAAGCAAGACGTAGGACAAAAGTGATTTCGCTGTTAGTTAAGTTTTCTTGAGTACCCTCCAAAAATGAAAAAGGTTGATTGTCGAGAGAAAAAATTTCTCTGTTCACAAAACGAAAAGTGGTCATAAATCCTGGAAACCACTCGTATTCGTTTTGTAAACGCCATTGATTGACCATGGTTAGTTTGCTCAATGACTGACGAGTGAAAAGCGTTGCAAGTATGAAATCTTCTCTGAAACCAGAAGGACTAATTCCAAGTTGTTCATAATCATGCTTATAATTAAAACTGAGCGTACGACGAGGATTTTTCTTAAAAACATATAAAAATCCACCGGCATACTTAAAATCCTTGTCTTTTGTCCCGTAAGCTGAATAAGCCCATAGTCGCAATTTCTTAGAAAAATTTGGAGAAGTACGTCCGCCCACACGCATACGTGTTCCTTCTATGGCATTAAAACTTACAAGAGAAGCATAGGGGCCTATTTCAACATAAAGCAATGGATAGAAACCACTTGAAAAAGTCTGGACGAGATTGTAGTAAAATTTAAAAACCGGATGTTTTTTAAGACTGTCGACCATTGAATAAATTTGTTTTTCACGAGCTGATAACGTATCAGGTCTTATTTTGTCCCAGTATTCAGAAGATTTTTCCATGAAATCTGGCAAAAAAATAACTTTATTAGGGTTGAGATAAAATTCGTCTTCACGAGGCTGCCCAATGACATAATTTCGATAATATGTATTTTTTCGTGCAAAAAAACCAGAAATTATTTTTTGATTATTCTGAAAAAGATTAAAATCAACAATAACTTGCTCACGAGTAGGGACCCATACAGATGAATCTTGAATGGCGGTAAAATGTTGCTGAATAAAAAGTGCGTTGATAAAATTGATATTTGCCTCAGAAGAAATTTTCATTTCAACTTTTTTAATGGCATAAGATGGGGTGGCCACCCAAAACGTACCACTAAAAGTCAATTCTTGCTCTCTCCGGGGTTTGAACATAATTTTATAACACCAAATACTATCTACATACATACTATCAACCAGGTAGTATTTGTAATACAATTGTGCCACATCAGCAATGGGGGAAACAAAATTTTTATCCAAAATAGTAATGAAATTATCGTAAATATTAATTTCCTGATACATGTTTCCGAGAAACTGAGAGACACTCTGATTTTCTATACCGGATATCTTAACAGCTTCTATGAATTCCCGCTTTGATCGTGGAAAATAACGATAATATAGTTTCGAAACACTTTCGGAAATGAAAAGAGGAAGATAAACTGTTCCATTCTCCAACGAAGTATCAGCATAATCTAACACCCATTCAAACGGTTTAAGAAGGCGTGGACTTTTCTTTTCATTATTGATGTTATTAATGTCAACTTCAAGTTTGTTGTATACTTCGACTTCGTAAAAACGTATTCGTTCGAATGAATTTCTTTTTTTGTTTGCTAAAACTTTTTTAAGAATTGGTATGGCTGGATTTTCGCCTGGAAGAATGACAACTTCCTTGAGCATATAATCGGTAGGCACTAAATATATGGTTATTTCCTGAAATTGCATTTTAATTGGAACTAACTTCTTTTTGTATCCTAAATAACTTACAACCAAAGTATCGGCATTGACAGAAGTTTCGATTCTGAAATCGCCATCGAAGTCAGTAATGGCACCCACATTAGTTCCTTTAAGCATGACATTAGCAAAAGGAATAGGATCTCCTGTTAGTGAATCACGTACATGACCAAGGATGCGAATGGTTTGACCCTGCATCAACATGTAAACCCCTATTCCCCATAAAAAAAATAAATATCTCATTTTCTATGGAATAAGTTACAACAAAGTTAAAACAAAAAAAATTTCCATTATTCATCGCGATAAACGGTTTATTTCTTATAAATCCTAATTTACTTACATTATTTTAAACCTTCAAAATATTATTAAGCAACATGATAGCATGATTGAATAAAACCTAGTTTCTCCACTTCAAGCATATACTTATGCTTTCCGATGCATGGAGATTAGTACTTTCCCACTGTGGCAAAGAAAGCATCAGCTTAATTATACATTCATGGTGTACCATCTAATTGCTTTCTGAGCATAAGAGGACAAATCACAGAATCGCATAAAGGATGTATACTAAAACAGGTGTAAACATAATTTCAATTGATTCACTTCATTATTCTTATTTAATAACCCTGCCGCATTAGCTAAAGTTTCCATTAAAGAGTATAATGCCTTACAGAGATCTATCGCAAAATCTCGACTATATTTCATTTTTTTAACTAACGAAAAAAATTTTCCTCACCAAAACTCAAAATTTGTTCATACTTTCGCACAAAAAATGTATAGATCACATACTTGTGGGGAATTACGTCTAAAGGATGTAGGAAAAAAAGTAGTATTGGCTGGATGGGTTCATCACATTCGATCTTTTGGGAATTTTATTTTTATTGATTTACGTGATCATTACGGTACCACACAACTGGTTTTCTTGCCCGAAATTAACGAAGTCCTTTTCGAAGAAGCCAAAAAACTGGGACGAGAATTTGTCATTCAAGTCGAAGGAAAGGTAAGAGAAAGAATTAATAAAAATCCTCACCTTCCCACAGGCGACATTGAGGTGGAAGTGATTTCTCTCAGAGTTCTTTCAGCCGCTCAAACCCCGCCTTTTACCATCGAAATCGATACAGATGGAAACGAAGAATTGAGACTCCGATACAGATATTTGGACCTACGTCGTAAACCTCTTCATGATGCCATGGTTTTCAGGCACGAGGTTGCTCTTGAAATAAGAAATTACCTTTCAAACCAAGGTTTCATAGAAATAGAAACTCCATTTCTGATACGTAGTACACCCGAAGGAGCTCGTGACTTTGTTGTACCTTCACGTTTACATCCTGGACATTTCTATTCTCTTCCGCAATCTCCTCAGCAGTACAAACAAATTTTAATGATTGCTGGATTTGACAAATATTTTCAACTCGTTCGCTGTTTCAGGGATGAAGATCTGAGAGCTGACCGTCAACCAGAATTTACTCAGATCGACTGTGAAATGGCATTTGTAGATCAAGAGATTGTAATGCAGACTTTCGAACAAATGATAAAACATCTTTTTAAACGTATTTTAAATATTGATCTTGAAGATTTTCCAAGAATTCCATATGAAATTGCTATGCGGAAATATGGAACTGATAAACCTGACTTACGATTTGACATGCAGCTTATAGAAATTACTGATGTAGCAAAAGGACAACAATTTCTCATTTTTGATCAAGCAGATCACATCATTGGGTTAGTTCTCCAAGGACAAGCTCAACTACCCAGAAAGAAAATTGATCAGTTAAACGATTGGACAAAGCGTCCACAAGTAGGCGGTAAAGGTTTTGTGTGGATCAAATGGAATGAAGACGGAAGTTTCAAGTGCTCAGTATCAAGTTTTTCAGAAGAATTTATCAGAACAATATTAGAAAAAATTAGTGCGAAACCTGGTGACATTGCTTTTCTTTTTGCCGGAAGTTATCCCGATGTTTTCAAAGTAGCTGGGAGCCTACGATTACACCTTGCCCAAGAATTTGATCTCATACCAGAAAAATCTTATAAAGGGATATGGATAACAGATTTTCCTTTGCTTGAATGGGATGAAGAAGAACAACGCTTCGTTGCCATGCACCATCCTTTCACTTCACCACGACAAGAAGACGAGCATCTTTTGGAAATAGATCCTGCCCGAGTAAAAGCCAATTCGTACGACATGGTTATCAATGGCGTGGAAGTCGGCGGAGGGAGTATTCGAATTCACGACGCTGCACTTCAAGAAAGAATGTTCAAAGCGCTAGGACTTTCTAAAAAAGATATAGAAGAACAATTTGGTTTTTTTCTAGAAGCATTTCAATACGGTGTTCCGCCTCATGGTGGTATTGCTTTTGGTTTTGATCGCATTATTTCACTGATGCTCAACACTCCTTCCATACGTGATGTGATTGCTTTCCCTAAAAATAATGCTGGAAAAGAACTCATGAGCAATGCTCCTTCCCCTATTTCAGAACGACAACTTAAGGAACTTCATATTGCTATTTCGAATCAAAAAACATAATGCTTATCATCTTAAACCAATAGCCCACTGGTTTTTTGTACTTTTGTGATTCAAAAAATCATTCCATCATGATACGAATTACATTACCTGATGAAAAAACACTTGAGTTTGAAGTTCCACCAACTGGTGCAGACATTGCATTAAGATTAAGCCAAAAACTACATAATGAAGCTCTTGCCATTAAAGTAAACGATGAAGTATGGGATCTTACACGTCCTATCCCTTTTGATGCTAAGGTTTGCATTCTCACTTGGGATGATGATGAGGGAAAAGCCACCTTTTGGCATTCATCAGCACACCTCATGGCCGAAGCAGTTGAGCAACTCTTTCCCGGAGTTAAATTTGGGATAGGTCCCGCTATCGAAAACGGTTTTTACTACGATATTGATTTTCAGCAATATCAAATCAGCGAAGCTGATTTGACCAGTATTGAAACTCGAATGCTGGAGCTTGCCAAACAGAATCAAACATTCAAACGCAAAGAAGTAAGCAAGCATGATGCTATCAATTATTTTACTCAAAAAAACGATCCTTACAAATTGGAATTAATAGAGGACTTGGAAGATGGACAAATAACTTTTTATGAATCTGGTACATTTGTAGATCTATGTCGAGGGCCACATTTGTCAGATACCTCTAAAATCAAAGCTGTTAAGTTGCTTAATATTGCTGGTGCTTATTGGCGAGGCGACGAAAAAAGGCCTATGTTAACTAGAATTTACGGTATTACCTTTCCCAAAACTTCCATGCTTGAAGAATTTTTAAAACAATTAGAAGAAGCCAAAAAACGCGACCATAGGAAGCTTGGGAAAGATTTGGAAATTTTCATGTTTAGTCAACGCGTAGGTTCTGGTTTACCACTTTGGCTACCGAAAGGAGCCATCATTCGTGAAAGGTTAGAACAATTTCTTAAAAAAATTCAACGTCGTTATGGTTACCAACAAGTGATCACTCCTCATATTGGGCAGAAAGAGCTATACATCATTTCAGGACATTGGGAAAAATATGGAAAAGATTCTTTCAGACCTATAACAACACCAAATGAAGGAGAAGAATTTCTCCTCAAGCCTATGAACTGTCCTCACCATTGCGAAATTTACGCCAACAAACCCCGCAGTTATAGAGATTTGCCATTACGATTGGCAGAGTTTGGTACTGTATATCGCTACGAACAAAGTGGTGAATTGCATGGGCTCACACGAGTACGTGGTTTTACGCAAGACGATGCCCATATCTTTTGTACCCCTGATCAATTGAAAGATGAATTTAAAAAAGTAATTGAAATAGTTTTATATATTTTTAAAACTTTAAAATTTTATGACTATCAGGTACAAATTTCCACTCATGATCCTAACAACCGTGAGAAATATATCGGTAGTCCGGAGAACTGGGAGAAAGCTGAAAAAGCAATAATTGAGGCAACTCAAGAAATGAACTTATCAGCTGTTGTTGTTCCCGGAGAAGCTGCTTTCTACGGTCCAAAACTAGATTTTATGGTTAAAGACGCCATTGGTCGTAAGTGGCAATTAGGTACTATTCAAGTAGATTATAATCTTCCTGAACGTTTCGAACTTGAATACATTGGACAGGATAATCAAAAGCATCGTCCTGTTATGATTCATCGTGCACCCTTTGGGTCTATGGAGCGTTTCGTTGCTGTGCTTCTCGAACATACCGCAGGAAACTTTCCAGTGTGGTTAGCTCCCGTACAAGTTTCTGTTTTACCTATCAGCGAAAAATTTGTTTTGTTCGCAAAAAAAGTTATATCTTTGCTGCAAGAAGAAAATATTGCCTGTGAATTGGACGACAGATCCGAGAAAATCGGTAAAAAAATACGCGATGCAGAATTGCAAAAAATCCCTTTCATGCTTATTGTGGGAGAAAAGGAAGAAAAAGAAGGAAAAGTATCTGTTCGTCGTCATGGTTTAGGAGATATGGGAAGCATGAAGGTAGAGGATTTCATTTCATTTTTCAACAATCTTCTCCAAGAAGAATTAATGTCATGAATGTTCAACCAAAAATATAGGAGGATACAGCCATAGCACCACAAGTACCAACAGGAAAAAATAAAAAAATTCACAGATTAGAAGATGAATATAGAATCAATGAGGAAATAAAAGCACCAGAGGTGAGACTTGTAGGAGATAATGTTCAGAATGGAATTTACCCTATTAAAGAAGCTCTAAGAATAGCAGATGAGTTAGGCTTGGATCTTATAGAGATTGCTCCACAAGCTAATCCTCCAGTATGCAAAATACAAGATTTCAGTAAATTCATTTATGAAAAAAAGCGTAAGCTCAAGGAACAAAAAGCTAAAACTGTTCAGGTTACTGTTAAAGAAATACGACTTTCTCCTAATATTGATGACCATGATTTCGAATTTAAACTTAAGCATGCCATCAACTTTTTAAAGGAAGGAAATAAAGTGAAAGTGGATGTCTTTTTCAAGGGAAGAACTATTTTATATCAAGATCGTGGTGAAATGATTTTGCTTAAATTTGCAGACGCTTTATCCGAATATGGAAAAGTAGAAAGTCTTCCAAAATTGGAAGGAAAAAGAATGATCATGATTATTGCACCCAGAAAATAAAAACGAACTGATATGCCCAAATTAAAAGTAAAGTCAAGTGCTAAGAAACGTTTTAAAATTACAGGTACAGGAAAGATTATGCGCAAGCATGCTTTTAAAAGTCACATCCTGACCAAAAAAGAAAAGAAAAGAAAAAGGAATTTGACGTATTTTACGGTTGTGGATAAAGCTAATATTCCTGCCGTAAAAGACATGTTGTTAATGTAAAACCATGTTTCGGCTCCAAAAGTGTTCACTAGAACCGCCGAACATCAAATGAAAGGAGGAAAAAGCTATGCCAAGGGCAGTTAATCATGTAGCATCGAGGGAAAGAAGAAAAAAAATTCTTAAGCGTACCCGTGGATATTGGGGAAGAAATAAGAACGTCTGGACAGTTGCAAGGAACCGTTGGGAAAAAGGCCTTACTTATGCTTATCGCGACCGAAAAACAAAAAAACATAATTTTCGACGATTGTGGATTGTTCGTATTAATGCAGGTGTTAGACCCTTTGGTCTTTCTTATTCCGAATTTATGGGTAAACTTCAAAAAGCTCAAATTCAACTCAATCGAAAAGTATTGGCTGACCTAGCCATGAATGAACCTGAAACATTTAAAGCCGTTGTCGAAGCTGTAAAATAAATGTAAATTTTAAATTTATATAAGCATAAAGCCTAGAAAAAGTGGGTTTTATGCTTATAAGTTTTTTTCATGAAAATTATTAGTTTTCCCTCACTCGTATATCAAAAGATATTTCAATAATTAGAACCAGTGAATAAATAAAAAGAAACTTCAATTTTATAGTGCTTGGCAATTCAATACAATTACTACCAGTAGGATAGTACAACAATCATTTTAACGACGATTAAGAAAAGAATGCACCACACCCCCAGAAGAATATATTCCACTCACTAAAATACTGCTCTACTGTCGCACAAAAGATAATATCTTATCTCGACTACGCCCTAACTTTTGCCCATTGCGTATTCATAGAGCATTAATTTTTCATATCTCTATATTTCACCGAAAAAAGATCAACAAAGCTGAGAGTTTATATAAAAATGAAATGAATGACTCAAGATGCTAAAGGACTGTTGCTAATACCTTAAAAAGGTTATTTTTTATTTTACAAATAACTATACTCTTTTTCTATATCTCAAAAGAAGTTTTTGGTATATTTGTCTTTGTTGAGTACTCACATGATACTTGGGAAAAAAGTTATTGTAGTCATGCCTGCTTATAATGCTGAAAAAACATTACAACTCACTTATGCTGAAATTCCACACGACATGGTGGATGAAGTCATCCTTGTGGATGATGCTAGTCAGGATAGAACCATCGAGGTGGCTCACAACTTGGGCATTCGACATATTATTCGCCATGAAAAAAACAAGGGATATGGAGGGAATCAGAAGACTTGTTACGACAGGGCTCTTGAATTAGGCGCGGATATTATTGTCATGCTTCACCCTGATTACCAATATACGCCCAAACTTATACCCAGCATGATATATACGATAGCCCAGGGAGTTTATCCAGTTGTTTTTGGATCACGTATACTCGGAAACGGTGCCTTAAAAGGGGGTATGCCTTTATACAAATACGTTTTTAATCGCCTTCTTACATGGATTCAAAATCTGATTATGGGGAAAAAACTTTCTGAATATCATACCGGTTTTCGTGCTTACTCGGCAGAGGTACTCAAAAAAATACCATACCATCTCAACAGCGATGATTTCGTATTCGATAATCAAATTATTGCTCAAATTTTCATGGCCGGATATGATATTGCAGAAATAACTTGCCCGACTTATTACTTTCCTGATGCTTCCAGTATAAATTTCTCAAGAAGTGTCCGTTATGGTCTGGGTGTGCTTAAAACTGCGATACAGTATAGACTTCATAAGTGGAAATTAGTTAAGATCTCCTATTTGCAGATTAAATAAAACTTATTTTTGCAAGAAAAATGGGAATTACCGAGTGGATTGTAGGTGTTGCAGTGCATTTGATTTCTGTCACAGGCTACGTAGGAGTATTTGTTTTAATGGCGATGGAAAGTATGTTTTTTCCTGTCCCGAGCGAAGCTGTTATGCCATTTGCTGGTTTCAACATCTCGGACGGAACGATGCACTGGTGGGGGGTTTTGGTTGCTTCAACCTTAGGAAGTATTGTTGGGTCATCCTTAAGTTATGCTATTGGCTATTGGGGTGGAATTCCTCTTGTTAAAAAATACGGACGATATTTTCTGATTGAAGAAAAACACCTCCAACTCACCGAAAGGTTTTTTCAAAAATATGGTGCTATAACCATTTTTGTCTGTCGTTTTATTCCCGTCATTAGGCATGTGGTTTCCATCCCTGCTGGAACGGGCAAGATGAATTTTCTTACTTTTATTATCATGACCGCTATTGGTGCAACCATGTGGAATATGTTCTTGGCATGGGCAGGCTTTGAATTGCGCCAGCGCTGGTCTGAAATTATGCATTACAGCCACATCGTCGATCTTATCGTTCTTGCTGTCATTCTTTTAATCATCGCCTACTATGCGTACAAAATTGTAAAATCATACACGAAAAAATCATATGGAAATTAGCATTGAAATTTCTTATTATCCTCTTTCTGATAAATTTCTTGAAAGAATAGAAAACTTTATCCGAGCATTAAAAAAGTACCCCCACATTAAAACTGTAACTAATGGCATGAGTACTCAAATTTTTGGAAATTATGAAGAAGTCATGAACATAATTACGGTTGAACTTAAGAGAGCTATGAAAGAACCTCATGCTGTTTTTGTTATGAAAGTCATCAACGCGCGATGCGATAGTTATCCAAACATATGAATTATCTTCATGAAAACTGGTTTGAAATCGTCGCTGCTCTATTAGGTTTTGTTTCGATCTATCTTCAAATCAAACAACATCGCCTATACTGGCCTGTAAGTCTCGTTATGGTCATCATGTACATCGTAGTCTACATTCAAGCAAAACTTTTTGCTAATATGCTTTTACAGTGTTATTACGCAGGAGTTTCTGTTTATGGTTGGTATTATTGGTGGAGAGGAAATCCTAATAACAAGAATTCCTCCGTTCCTGCTAGTTGGATATCTAAAAAAGATTTAATCTTTTATGGTTTGTTCGCTGCGGGGACTTTTATAGCCTTAATTTATTTTCTTAATTACCATACCATCAGTGATGTTCCCTACTTAGATGCACTGACTACTGCTTTGAGTTTTACTGCTACATGGATGTTAGCTAGAAAAAAAATTGAAAATTGGCTTGTTTGGATTGTGGCGGATCTTATTTATGTTGGATTATATTTCTACAAAGGATTGTATCCAACCATGATCCTTTTCATGGCATTATGCATATTAGCTGTAGTTGGATATTGGACGTGGGTTAGAGACTTAAAATTATCCCATGAAGAAAAAAAACATTAAGATAGCTATTACAGGTCCCGAAAGTACTGGAAAAACATCACTTGCCCAACAATTGGCAGAATACTATCGTACAATATGGGTACCTGAATTTGCACGTGAATACCTGGACCGCCTCCAACGCCCTTATCAATACGAAGATATCCTTTACATTGCCCAACAGCAAATGAAGTTAGAAGATGAAGCTACCCTCAAAGCACCTCTTGTTTTTCTTGATACTGAGCTACTTGTAACGAAAATTTGGTGTGAATTTAAATATGGAAAATGCCATCAGTGGATCTTAGAAGAAATAAAAAAAAGAACATACGATCTCGTTTTATTGTGTTACATCGATATCCCGTGGGAATACGATCCGCAGCGAGAACACCCTCAACAACGAGAAGAACTATGGAATCTATATTACCATCAGATCTTTGAATACTACGAATCAGTTGAAATCATTCAAGGGCTCGGTTATGATCGTTTGCTTAATGCAATCCATGCTATCAGTAAAAGAATTCCTATGCTTACTAAATCGAATCGATAATTTAAAACATGTTTCGTGTTTGTGCTTGAAAAAAAACTATCTTTGTGTGACAATAAAGACATCAGCCTTATGAAGAAAAAAATAGCCATTAATGGTTTTGGTCGTATCGGGAGAATGTTGTATCGTGCCTTTGAGCGTTTTCCCGAAGATATTGAAGTGGTACTTATCAACGATCTGACAGAACCAAAGGTTTTAGCTCATTTAATGAAATATGATTCTGTTCACGGAAAATATCATGGAAAAATTGAATATGATGAGCAACACCTTATCTTAAATGACAAGAAAATTCCCGTCTTTGCTAAGAAAGACCCTGCAGAAATTCCTCATAAAGATTACGGTGTAGAAATAGTTGCAGAATGCACAGGTAAATTCAGAAAACGAGCTGACTTGGAAAAACACATAAAAGCTGGTGCTCAAAAAGTTGCACTAAGTGTTCCATCCGACAAAAAAGAAGATGTCGACGTTACTATTGTTTTAGGTGTGAACGATCACATGTTACTTCCCTCTCATATTTTCGTAAGCAATGCCAGCTGTACAACCAATTGTCTTGCTCCTGTCGTGAAAGTACTTCATGAAAATTTTGGAATTGAACATGGATTTATGAATACAATTCATGCATACACGAATGATCAAATTATTTTAGATGCTCCTCATAAAGATTTAAGAAGAGCTAGAGCTGCCGGGCTTTCTATTATACCTACAAGTACTGGAGCAGCTAAGGCCATTGGGCTAGTAATTCCTGAGTTAGCTGGCAAGTTGGATGGAATCAGTATGCGCGTACCTGTGCCAGATGGTTCCGTAGTAGACCTGACAGCCACTCTTAAAAAAACCACTACAAAAGAAGAAATTAACGCTGCTATGAAATATGCAGCCGAAAATGAACTTAAAAATATTTTACAGTACGTAGAAGATCCACTCGTAAGTGTCGACATCATAGGCAACCCCCACTCTTCTATATTTGATGCTTTACTTACTCAGGTGATCGACGGAAAAATCGTTAAAGTCATAGCATGGTACGACAACGAGTGGGGTTATTCTAATCGATTAGCTGAACTCATTGTCAAAATGTCCAAGTTATCATGATGCCCAAAATACTTATACTTCTGCTTATTTCTATTATTTTTCTTGCTGCAGCTTTTCTCTTTTTTGCAGTTAAGGTAATTTTCAAAAAAAATGGAGAATTTAGAAAATATTGTGCATCTTCGCTAAGTAAGGATGGCAAACCTATTCCTTGCCAGTGCGACGGACAAACAGAACATTGCCACCATGTCTGAATTTATTTACATTACTCGACGCGAAAGCTTTAATGCAGCTCATAGGCTTTTCAGAGAAGATCTCACCAATGAAGAAAATGAAAGAATTTTTGGTAAATGTTCAAATCCTTTGTGGCATGGACATAACTACACTTTATACGTAACAGTAAAGGGGAAAATTGATCCTAAAACTGGTATGCTAATGAATCTTAAAGACTTATCTCAACTCATCAGAGAAGAAGTTATTGAAAAAATCGATCACAAAAACATGAATCTAGAAGTACCATTTATGATGGGAAAACTTGCTTCGACAGAAAATTTAGCTATAGCAATTTGGAAGACTTTAAAATGTGCTTTAGAAAAAAAATACCCAAATGTAATGCTTCATAGCATAAAATTATTTGAAACGGAAAATAATGTAGTTGAATATTTTGGTGAATAAATAGCAATCGTATGAGTCCTGCTATGAAACATGAAAACCTTCTAGACAATTTTGTGGAAGGTTATACACGTATCGATCAATACGATGAAGAAACCATCGAGAAATTGAGTTTTCATTACAAAGAAATTTTAAGACTTATTGGGGAGGATCCAGAAAGAGAAGGTTTGCGTCGGACGCCTGAACGTGTTGCTAAAGCTTTGCAATTTTTAACTCACGGCTACTACGCCAATCCCGAACAAATCCTCAAATCGGCAATGTTTAGAGAGGATTACCGTGAAATGGTAATTGTAAAAGACATAGAAATTTATAGCATGTGCGAACATCACATGTTACCATTTTTCGGTAAAGCCCACGTAGCTTACATTCCAAATGGATATCTGGTAGGTCTCAGCAAAATCCCTCGTGTTGTTGATGCTTTTGCTAGAAGGTTACAAGTACAAGAAAGACTTACAACACAAATAAAGGACTGTATCCAGAAAACACTTAATCCTCTTGGCGTAGCTGTGGTTATTGAAGCTCATCATCTTTGTATGATGATGCGAGGCATTCAAAAACAAAACAGTGTTACGACTACTTCTGACTTTACCGGTGCCTTCAAAAGGGCTGAAACCCGTGCTGAATTCATGCACCTGATTGGGGTCAACTTACATCATTAATCTTTGGTATAGGATCCACATGAACTGTTACTTCCATGTCGTATTGCTGCTTTAGTTTATTTTCCAAATGATTAGCTACAGCATGAGCCTCATCCAAAGATATGTGTCCTTGAAGCCTGATGTGAAAAGTCAATTCCTTATGTTTCCCATAAGTGTGCAAATGAAAATGATGAGGGTAGACATTCTCTGGATAAACATCCGCTATAGTTTGCTTTAATTTTTCAAGTACTTGTTCTGGAATTTCTTCTCCGAGCAGCTTTTGTATAGATCTAGCTGTTATATCGTAGGAAACATAGAATAAAATTATTGCAATCATTGCACCCAGTACATTGTCTATCCACCACACGTAACTTTGAAGAAAAATTCCAGCAAGGACGACGACCGAAGATAATGCATCACTCCTGTGATGCCATGCATCAGCTCTTACAGCTTCATTATCTGTTTTACGAGCAACATAAAAAGTATACTGAGCCATGGCTTCTTTAGCAACAATTGAGAATATAGTTACAATGATAGCAGACAGTCCAAAATTAGCCTGTTCATGGTGTATCATCCTTTCGTAGCTAGTACGAAGAAAATCATAAGCAACAATGGAAAGAATGAAAGCAATGAAGATGCCAACGATATTTTCGAGTCGGCCAAATCCAAAGGGATATTTTTTAGTTGGGGGTCTGTTAGAAAAAAACAAACCTACCATTAAAACTATAGAAGATAGACTATCACTTAGTGTATGCCATGCGTCAGAAACAAGAGCAACAGAGTAAGACTGCTTACCTACAATGAATTTTATGACAAACAAAAGAACATTAATAGTTATAGACAAAAAAGCTGCTCCTTGAGCGAGCTTATATCTTTTCTGCTGAAAATTTTGATCCATTCTTAGGATCCTGCTTTTTCAATTTGCTTGACACTGACTATAGAGCGATCATTACGAGTCTTTTTAAAATAAACGATACCGTCCACGAGAGCAAATAATGTATGATCTTTACCCATTCCTACGTTTTCGCCCGGATAATGTTTTGTGCCTCGCTGTCGGACTATGATATTACCTGCTTTGGCAAATTGACCGCCGTAGATCTTTATACCTAACCGTTTGCTTTCAGATTCACGACCGTTCTGGGTACTTCCCATTCCTTTCTTGTGTGCCATAACGCCCTATTTTATTCTGTTGAAGAAGATTCCTCTGATTTTCTTGTGGAATTTTTCTTTGTTGTTTCAACTACTATTTCTTTTTCATTTTGCAAGAAAGAAATTATTTCAAGTTTTGTAAGGTATTGACGATGACCATTTAATTTCTTATAACCTTTACGCCGTTTCTTGTGAAAAACCAGTACTTTGTCTCCTTTTAAATGTTCAAGCACTCTTGCCCGAACAATGGTTTTCTCAACATAGGGTCTACCAATTTCAATTTCTTTATCTTTATTGAGCAAAAGAACCTGAGGTATATCAACGATTTGACCTACTTCTGAATTCATTCGATTAACGTATAAAATAGAGGATGGAGCTACCCTATACTGAGTTCCTTCTAATTCAATAATAGCAAACATATTCGCCTCGTTTTATAGGTTTGCAAAGTTATAAAAAATTTAATAATCAAATATTATTTTTTCCAGCGTAAGGTATTGATAATTTTTTCTATATCTTGAATAGTTCTTTCAATAAAAGGACTGATGGAATCATTGTTAGGAACATGTTCAAAATAAAGTGCACCTCTTAAATAATGCTTCGTACTATCACTTACATAAAATTGAAAAGGTGAAGCTACAGTTTGACCTTCTATGTGGTAAGTCATTCCAAACATTTTTTTGTCGTAGCTCAAGATAGGATTTTCAATGATGTTATTAGCTTTTTGAATATGCTTATATACAAAATCTCTTGCATCTTCGGCCAATTGAGGAAAATTACCCCTTACAGGACGATAGCTTAAATTTACTCGAGCTTTAAAAACAGGAAATACTAAATCCCACCAAAAAGCTGTGGGTTCCTTGGAAGTTTTTTTCTCAAAATATGCATAATTCGGGATGGAGCAAGTAAAAAAAGGAATAGAATCGATGAAGACCCATTTTTCCTGAGGTAACTGCAACCTAAAATAGCCATATGGCTTAGGAAAAATCTGAGGTGTTTTCTTGCATCCAAATCCTAACATGGCAAGTATGATGAAAATGAAGTATAAAACATTAATCTTTGTTGTCTTCATGTTGAATAGTCATCTTTACATTTCCAATTCGATAATCAAACATGCTCAAAACGGTAAAAGTGACATTCTTAAAAGGAATGATTTGATTTTTAGAAGGAAAATCTCCGTTAAGAAGAAGTAAAACCCCAGCGAGAGTCTCTACTTCCTCATCCATACCATCAAAAAAATCATCAGGAAAATGAGTAATTTTTAAAAAATCATGGAGAGGAATTTTAGCATCAAAAATGTAGGTATCATCATCCACTTTTTTGGCATAAATTTGATCACTTTCCTGATCATGTTCGTCGTCAATTTCTCCTACTATTTCTTCTAGAATATCCTCCATCGTAACCAAGCCACTCGTGCTTCCGTATTCATCTACGACAATAGCCATATGAATTTTTCTTTGCTGAAAACTGATAAGTAATTTGGAAAGTTTGAGGTTTTCAGGTACAAAAAAAGGTTCTCGTATCTTACTTTTCCAATTTGCTTGATTTTCTGGCAATAATGAAATAAGATCTTTCAGATAAATGACACCTATAATGTTATCTAGATTATCCTCATAGACTGGAAAACGAGAATAACCTGCGTTAATCATCAAACGAAGAACATCTTGAAAAGACCATGTGGCATTTATAGCAACAATATCCAAGCGAGCTCGCATTACATCACTTACTTCAAGATCTCTGAAATTCAGTACACCCTTTATCCACTGACGTTCAACTTCTTCTTCCTTATTGTCCATTTCAGCATGGGCTATAGCTTCTCCAATGTCGTGTAAGGAAATTACATCTTTTTTCCCCAGCCGGTCTGAATAATGTTTTCGTGAAAACGGGAAAAAGAAAAAAAAGAGTCTTATCCCCCACTCAAGAGGTAAAAGCAAGAAAAAAGACATTTTAAAGCACATCAATGCATTTGATCTCAAAAAGAAAAAAGGAATCCATTCAAGAAATATAAAGTACAATACTAAGGATGCCGTAAAAACATACAATATCAAGTATTCGTTTAACTCAAAAAAAATAGTCATAAGAAATAGAATATTAAGAAGCCCAGCAATAATAAAAACCAACTTCAATATGTTAAATGAAATGAGCAAAAAAACGGGTTCTTGAACAAATTTTCGTGCTAAAGCATCGAAAAAACCAAGTTTTTTCCCTTCAAAACTTTGTAAATTAAGCCGAAAAAAGCCATTTTCAGATATACGTAACAAACTAAGAATAAGCAATATAAAACTAAGGCTCAGGGTTGCTAAAAAAAATTCCATGTTTTTTAGATACTAAAAAGGCAAATCGTCATCTTCAGAACCGAAATCTTCTAATAATTGATCATTCTGAGCTGAAATATCATCATTGGTGGATTTACCGTAGTTTTCTGCTTGAGCCATGGCAGTAGCTCCATCTTGTTTATTTCCTAGCAAAATAAGGGAATCTACCAATATTTCTGTAATGCGTCTTCTAACATTGTCTTTGTCATCGTATTCCCTATAGCGAATTCTGCCTTCAACAAGAAGTGGAGACCCCTTGCGGACAAAACCTTCTACAATCTCCACCAGATTGCCCCACACCACAATATTGTGCCATTCAGTATTTTCTTTGATGAGACCATCTCTATCTCTGTATCTGTCGGTAGTAGCCAGTGAAAAAGTAGCCCTTTTTCTTCCATCAAAAGATTGAATTTCAGGATCACGTCCGACATTACCTGCTAAAATTACTTTATTAAATCCCTTCATAAGTTATACATTTGATGATAAAATTGCCTTTACTATTTCGGAAAGCATTTTATTATCCACTTGACCAGCCATTTCTTGGAGTGCTACGCTCATGACTTTACCCATGTCTTTCATCGACGTAGCACCTACTCGTTGCACAATGTCCTTTACGCGTGCTTCAATTTCTTCCTTTGAAAGCATGGCGGGCAGATAGGATTTAATGATTTCTGCCTGAAACATTTCTTTCTCATACAGGTCATTTCTTCCTTCGTTTTTGAAGATTTCAGCGGCTTCCAAACGTTGTTTGAGCAAGCGTTGCAATATCTGCAGTTCTTTCTCTCGGGAGATGTCTTTAGAGCCAGAGGCTTTCTCTAGTAATAAGGCTGCTTTGATGGCTCGCAATGCTTCGAGCTTTCGATGGTTTTGATTCTTCATTTCCTGCATGATATCCTTACTTACCTGATCTATCAACGACATGGTTGCATTATTTTAAAATATGATCGATAATATACTTAACAATTTGGACGGCATTGGTAGCAGCACCTTTACGAAGGTTATCTGCAACGATCCAAAGGTTAAACGTATTTTCACGAAATGGATCTTGACGTACACGACCTACAAACACTTCATTGCGATCTTTAGCGTAGAGAGGCATAGGATAAACATTATTTATGGGATCATCCTGCAGGACTACTCCCGGGGTTTCAGCAATTAATTGTTTGAACATTTCAAGGGAGCAAGGAGAACGTAATTCAACGTTGACCGATTCTGAATGCCCTCCAATGACAGGAACCCGAACTACTGTAGGTGAGACCTCTATGCTTGAATCTTGAAAAATTTTTCTTGTTTCATGAATAAGTTTTTCCTCTTCGGTGGTATAACCGTTAGGTAAAAACTTACCTGCATGTGGTAAGCAATTCATATCAATAGGGTATGGGTATGCTTTTTCAACCATTTCTTGGTTGCGCTCTCCCATGAGTTGTCTTACAGCTGCCATACCAGTTCCTGTTACACTTTGGTATGTTGAAACAACAATTCGACGTATGCCGCAAATCTGATATATGCGAGAGAGAGTTAGTACCATCTGAATTGTCGAACAATTCGGATTGCTAATAATTCTAGTATCTGTATTAATCAAATGTGCATTAATTTCAGGAATAACAAGGGGAATATTTTCATGCATTCGCCAATAAGAACTATTGTCCACTACGAAACATCCCTGCTCAGCAAACCTTGGTGCATAATCAGCCGACACTTCAGACCCTGCAGAAAATATGGCTATATCTGGTTTTTCTACCAAAGCCGTTTCAATATCCCTTACTATAAGGGGTTCTTTGTTGAAAAAAATTTCACTTCCTACAGATCTGGCAGATGCTACGGGAATAATCTTCTCAAAAGTCAAGTTGTAGTCATTCAACACTTCAAAAACTTCTCTTCCCACCAGACCTGTAGCACCTACGATGCAAAGCTTCATAACTTATTTTATGCAAATGTACATTAATTTTTTGCAATTTTATATGTGCAAAAAATCGACTTGTAACATTGAAACAAACTATCCATTTATTTATCCAAGTTTTTAAAAACTACGTATATTTATTTCATGAAACTGAAATTCTTTATTGCCTTTCCATTATTATTGATTTCCACCATGTCGGCAAAATGTCAGTCTATGCAAAATAACACCCGTGAAATTGTATTACCTCTCCCTCGTAAAACAGGAAACATGAGTGTTGAAGAAGCTCTATTCAAGCGAAGATCAATAAGACACTACAAGAATGATTCTCTAACCTTGGAAGAAGTTTCGCAAATTCTTTGGGCAGCCTACGGGGTTACGGAAGGCCGCAAAAAAACATGTCCTTCAGCTGGGGCTACATACCCTCTTGTCATTTATCTTTTGGCAGGCGAAGTTCAATCGCTTCACACCGGTCTTTATCGTTATGATCCATACACTCACTCCATCAAATTACTTATCCAGAAAGATCTTAGAAAATCACTTACTGAAGCATCTTTACAGCAAGATTATATTTTACACGCGCCTGCTAGTATTATCATTGCAGCCGATTTCCAGAAAACTATGCGTTATTATGGTCAAAGAGGAGAACGTTATGTCTACATGGAAGTAGGTCATTGCGGGCAAAACATTCATTTGCAATGCGAAGCACTTCAGATGGGAACTGTAGTCATCGGAGCCTTCGATGATGCCGACGTAAAAAAATTATTGCAAATCAAAGAAGAACCTATGTACATCATGCCAATTGGGAGAAAACCATGAACCAATATTTATTACTTCTAATTTTAGATTTTTTTTTCATAATCTTTCATACCCTTTTGATTGCATTTAATTTGTTTGGTTGGATGTTCAAAAAAACTAGGTTTCTAAATTTTCTGACACTACAAGCCACTGCTTTCTCGTGGTTTATTTTAGGAATATGGTATGGCTGGGGCTATTGCTTTTGCACAGACTGGCATTGGGAAATTCGTTATGCCTTAGGAAAACCGATGCTAGAAAGTTCCTATACGGCTTTTCTATTTAGAAGCATTACGGGAATTCAAGTACCTTCTTTCATCATGGATATGATTACTTTAATCGGATTTCTCATTGCGTATGGTATCAGCACATATCTTCAGGTAAGAAAATGGATCTTAAAGGCTAAGATGTTAAAACAACAAACAAAAGGTTAATCGGTTGATTATTTTGAATATTGCAAAGCATTTACTTTTTTTAATATTGATCGCAAAAAGCAAGCGTTATGCGTTTCAACATTTATTTGCTTACCATCGAATTAATATTTTCAGCATACTTAAGTGCCCAGAAACTAAAAATAAAGCAAGGAGATTTGCTTTTTCAGTATATTGATTGTGGAGCTTTATGTGATGCTATCAATAGAGTAACACCAAGCTTCCAAGGACGTCACTTTAATCATGTTGGTATTGTTGTGAAAACAGACTCCGGCTATAAAATTCTCGAGGCCGTTAGCAAAGGTGTTTGCCTGACACCTCTTGAAGATTTTATTGAACGATCTGGAAAAGAGAATATCCTCAGAGGCAGAGTGCCAAGAAAATATCGTCACCACGTTTCCAATTTTTTACATTACCTGAAGAAACCTTACGACACGATATTTCTTCTCAACAATGAAGCATATTATTGCAGTGAATTAGCTTACGAACTTTTTCGGGATAGAAAAGGAAAACATTTCTTTCACATATATCCCATGACCTTTAAGGACCCTCTCACACAAACCACAGACTCAGTATGGATTCAATATTTCAAAAAAATGAACGTAGCTATTCCCGAAGGAGAGCCCGGTTTAAGTCCCGGCTCAATGTTAAACGAAAAAAAAATAAAAATTAAAAAATCTTTATTTTTTTGAAATATTAATGCTACCTTTGAAAAAAAATGAAAAAGATTTCGATTTTTCTTATTCTGTGGTACTTGGGAAAATTTTTTGCATTATGCCAAAATGTTGGGATTGGAGATTTAATATTTGTACCCGACCCATCAGCACTCCTAGAACTACGCTCAACATCCAAAGGTCTTCTTATTCCACGAGTATCACTTCAATCTACCACTGATATAATTACGGTTCCAACACCTGCTGAAGGATTGCTAATTTACAATATTGCAACTATCAACAACGTCACTCCTGGCTTTTACTATTGGAATGGTACGGAATGGGTGCGTTTCAACACTGGTACAGGTGGTGTTTCTAACCCAGCATGGGAACTAGCGGGCAACGCTGGAACTAATCCTGCTCAACACTATGTGGGTACATCCGATTTGAAAGGGCTTAATATAGCAACCAACGCTACACCACGTATTATGATCTCCGATTCAGGTAATATTCGCTTTTTAGGAAGGTTCGTAAATCAATTTGGTACCAAAGTGGGCATTCCGTGTACTACTAACGTTAGCAATCCTGCTCCAGGAGGATGGGTAAGTGCTCCTACTTTAAATCTTCCTACCAATGTGGGGGGTGTAACTACTAGGGAAAATTCTCAATCTCTAGTAGATTATAATGATGTTAATCGCGCTTGTGTCATTCATGGTACCACTAAGTCTATTGTTCTTACAGATAGTCTTCAAAGGGAAAAAGCTGTTTTATTAATTTTGGGAAATGTTTCCATTCGTACCTTGAACGCAGCATCACTTCCTAACGCCCTTCGTTTTCACATATGGCTTCAACGCTCTAACGATAATTTTTCAACTCAGATTCAAAACGTATGGAAAACTGAATCGGCCATAGCAGCAGGAAATGTTTTAGGTAGTGATAATGTAGGAACTGGTAACATAACTGTTCCTATATTATATCTTGAGGATAATTTACCCCCAGGAACTTATACTTATCGTTTGGTATTCCAAGGAGGAAATTATGGTACGGGTGGTGGAATAGTTAATTTTGAAGCGTTGGACAGAACTCTTATCATACTTAAGATAAAGCAATAACGTCTACGTTTTAAAAATTTCGTAGGTTTGCAAAAAAAATGAAAGCTTACGTTTTCCCTGGGCAAGGTGCTCAACATCCTGGAATGGGTAAAGATTTGTACGATAAATTTTCGATTGCTAAAGATTATTTTCATAAAGCTAACGAAATTTTAGGTTTTGACATTACTGCTATCATGTTTGAAGGTAGCGAAGATGATTTGAAACAAACGCGTATTACGCAGCCTTCTATTTTTCTCCATAGTGTCATCTTGACCTATTGCCTAGAAAATTTTAAACCCGACATGGTAGCCGGACATTCACTAGGGGAATTTTCCGCACTGGTTGCTGCCAAAGCTTTAAGTTTTGAGGATGGTTTACGGTTGGTTTATGCAAGGGCTCTTGCTATGCAAAAAGCTTGCGACCTTCAACCCAGTACCATGGCGGCAGTGCTTGGACTGGATGACCAACAAATTGAAGAAATTCTTCAAAAAATCACCGACGAAGTAGTCGTTGCTGCTAATTATAATAGTCCTGGTCAAGTAGTTATTTCTGGTTCAATTTCTGGCATCGAAAAAGCTTCTGAGCTATTAAAAGAAGCTGGAGCTAAAAGAGTTCTTCCTCTTAAAGTGGGCGGTGCATTCCATAGCCCACTCATGGAACCAGCAAGAGTCGAACTAGCTGAGCAAATTGAAAAAACAACGTTTCAGACTCCCATATGCCCCATATATCAAAACGTAACTGGGCTACCATATACACATCCTGACATCATTAAAAACAATCTTATTCTTCAGCTAACATCACCTGTAAGATGGACCCAAACCATCCAAAATATGGTACGCGATGGGGCAGAAGAATTTATCGAAGTGGGTCCCGGCAACGTCTTACAAGGTCTGATCAAAAAAATCTCTCCAGAGGTTATTGCCTTTTCTGCTAGTATCTAAAACATAAGGAATATGAAACTAAAAGATATCGTAGCTATCGGTGGTAAACCAGGTTTATATAAGATAGTAGTCAATACTAAAAGCAATATGATTGTTGAAAGCCTCATCGACAAGAAACGCATACCTGTGTTCCCCAACCAACGTATTTCAGCACTTGATATGGTAAGTATCTATACGACCGATGGTGATATTCCTTTAAAAGATGCTTTTAAAATGGTATATGAAAAGAAAAAAGATAAAATCCACCTCCCCTCAAAAATAGATAAACAAGTACTTTTTACTACTATGGACGAATTGTTGCCAGGATGGGACAAACAAAGGGTTTATCCCAATGACATAAAAAAATTCATCACTTGGTACAACATTTTGTTTGATGCTGGTTTTGATTTTATAAACGAAGAAAACGAGGACCAACAACAAACCCCTCTCTCCAATGAATCTAACCCCTAAACATCAGGCTTCATTAATTCTTGTCTCCAACACAGCCATAACTGAACAATATCACTTACTACAATTTCTAGTTCCCGATGGTGTCAACGAAATTCCACGCCCAGGTCAGTTCGTTCAAATCCGAGCAAAAGATAATGCTAAAGTTCTGTGGAGAAGGCCTTTTTCGGTTCATGATTATAACGATGATTTACATCTGATAGAAATACTGGTAAAAATTATTGGTGAGGGCACTCGTTCTATCGCTTCTTACAAGCCAGGTGATGAAGTAGATACGCTATTCTACCTTGGGAATTGGTTTGATCCACCTCAAGAAGGAGATCGGGTTTTATTTGTCGCAGGAGGTGTTGGAATAGCACCTCTACATTTTGCCATCAAATCGTGGAGCTCACCCCAAGTTTCATTGTCACTTTTATACGGTGTAAAAACCAAAAGAGAAATATTAAGAATTGATGAAATAAAAAATCAACTAAGTCAGATTGAAATCATGACTGATGATGGTTCTTTTGGAAAAAAGGGATTGCTCATCGAACATCCTTGGTTAAATTCAAACAAAATAGAGTTCAATAAAATATATGCTTGTGGACCTGAACCTGTTTTAAAATGGTTAGTGAAACGTTTTAAAACTATACGTGAAATAAAAGTACAAGTATCTCTCGAACATACCATGGCTTGTGGTTTTGGTGTTTGCTTGGGATGCATCGTAAAAACAACATACGGAAATCTACGTACCTGCATTGAAGGTCCTGTGTTCAATATTCATGATTTAAGCTATGATTGATTTAAGTGTAAAGCTTGGTAATCTTGAATTAATAAACCCTATCTTAACAGCCAGTGGTACTTTTGGATATGGTTTTGAATTTGACGATTTCATCAATATCAATGAATTAGGCGGATTTATTACTAAATCGGTCACACTTAATAAGAGAGAAGGTAATCCTTACCCTCGAATTGCAGAGACTCCCTCTGGTATGCTTAACTCCATTGGACTTCAAAACAAAGGACTTAAATATTTTATCAGTGAAATATATCCTATACTTACCAAATATAAATGCAAGATTTTTGTCAATGTAGCTGGATCCAGCTTGGAAGAATATATTCAAGTTGCAGAGGAGTTGAACGAACTTTCAAAAGTAGATGGTATCGAGTTAAATGTTAGCTGTCCCAATGTCAAAGAAGGAGGGATTGCTTTCGGAATCAATGAAGCCATGCTTACTCAGGTGGTAAGAGAAGTAAGAAAAGTTTACAGCAAACATCTCATGGTTAAACTCTCTCCTAATGTTACAGACATTAAGGTTTTCGCTAAAATAGCAGAGAACGAAGGAGCAGATTCTATTTCAGTCATAAATACATTGCTTGGAATGATGGTAGATGTAAAAACTAAAAAACCTCTTTTGGCCACCATTACAGGAGGTCTTTCAGGTCCAGCCATTTTGCCCATTGCATTAAGAATGGTTTATGAATGTAGCAAAGCGGTTAAGATCCCTATTGTAGGAGTTGGCGGTATATCAAAAGCAGAAGATGTGATTGCCTTCCTTTTATGTGGAGCTACAGCTGTGCAGATCGGCACCATTAACTTTGTGGATCCTACTGCCAGTATCAAAATACTTAATGGTATATTGTCTTATTGTGAATTGCAAAACATTGAGCGAATAAGAGATCTCGTAGGGAAATTAGAAAAATAAAAAAAACGGCATAAAGCCGTTTTTAATGATAAGACGGGCAGCGACATACTCTCCCGCTGGACGCAGTACCATCTGCGCTGATGGGCTTAACGACTCTGTTCGGAATGGGAAGAGGTGAGCCCCATCGCTATAGCCACCCTAATTTCTTTATTTTGACATAACAGCGAAGGAAACATAAGAAAATCCATCCTCTCATTAAGAAAGTTTCGGGCTATTAGTACTGCTCGGCTTTGCCATTACTGGCTTTAGACCTGCAGCCTATCGACGTCGTAGTCTTCGACGGCCCTTAAAGGAACCCTCATCTTGGAGCAGGCTTCGTGCTTATATGCTTTCAGCACTTATCCATTCCACACATAGCTACCCAGCGGTGCAGCTGGCGCCACAGCTGGTACACTAGAGGTGTGTCCATCCCGGTCCTCTCGTACTAAGGACAGCGCTCCTCAAGGTTCCAACGCCCACCACAGATAGGGACCGAACTGTCTCGCGACGTTCTGAACCCAGCTCACGTGCCACTTTAATCGGCGAACAGCCGAACCCTTGGGACCTTCTCCAGCCCCAGGATGTGACGAGCCGACATCGAGGTGCCAAACCCCCCCGTCGATGTGAGCTCTTGGGGGGGATCAGCCTGTTATCCCCAGCGTACCTTTTATCCTTTGAGCGATGGCCCTTCCAT
>JAOAAK010000016.1 GCA_026418905.1 Bacteroidales bacterium
GACGGCACCTGACCACCAGAGTTGTTCATCTCGTATGTGGGTTGATTGTAATTAGGTGTCTGCTGAGGTCTTGAAGAAGGCTGAAAACCACTCGATTGGTTAACATCAGGCATAATACTTGTTCCAGGAGAATTAACAGAGTTGGGCTGTGGTCTTTGTAAACTGCCAGAAGAATTTGAATTTGCATCAGAAGGCCTAATTCCTGGTTTTACTTCTCCACGAGAATCTTCAGAACTAATTGGTTTTACAAAAGCATTCTGATCAGGAGTTAATGACGATTGAGTTGAAACTCTACTAGTATTTTGAGAACCTGATATTCGAGAATCTGCTCCACCTGCGTTGATATCGATTTGTGTATTGACGTTTTGAGTTGCTGGACGATTCACAAATTTAGATACAGAAATACCATGTGTATTGGTAATTTCACCACGTGCTATAGCTTGTTCGTAACGATCCCCAAATGATAGTTTTCCTTGGGAATTTCCCCCTGAAGAAGCCATGGGATTTATGTATGAACCACCAATGTCATTTACACGGGGTCCGTAATAGATGTTGTTATTAGAATAAAGGTCATAACTATTATAATAGTAATAAGAAGGCCCATAATGAGAATCCCAATAGCCATCCCAATAACCATTCCAATAACCATCCCAGTAGCCATCATGATACCCATGCCAATAACCGTAGTTCCAGCCCCAGTAATACCCAGGAGTATAGCCCCAACCATAATAGTGGTAATAAGGGAAATACCATCCCCAATACCATCTATATCGTGGCTTCCACCACCACCATGGAGTGTAGTATACGGAAATACCAAAAAGAAAAGGATCGTAAGTATACCAGTATAAGTTGGTGTAAAATGGATCATAATAATCGAACCAGCCTCCACCATAAAATCTTCTCAAACGAGCCGTATATTCATAATCGTAATAATCATCGTAGTAATAGTTGTTGGTAATGTAGGTGTTTCCATTCTGATCCGTATAGGTAGTAGATGTAGATGGATAGCTTTTGCCCGAACCTTGTGAATAGTTTTCTGATGGATTTGAATCCTGGTATGAATAATTGATTTGCTCATCGGTAAATGGCTTAACATCTTGCTCAACTTCATAACTATTGATTTGCTTCTGAGGCTTTGCATACACATCATCATATTCATGATAATGTTTGGAGTAATAATTGTTGATTGAACAACCTGTAAGGAAAACTAACCCTAAACCAATGGTAATTAATGTTATGAATTTTGTTTTCATGTGGATATCCTCCATTTTTACTACTTTTGCATGAATGTTGCAAATATTATACCAAAATGAGTGAAAAAATTACACCTCGCCATGAAAATTACTCTCAATGGTATCAAGACGTAATTGATCAGGCTCAGCTTGCAGAAAATTCACCCGTACACGGTTGCATGGTAATCAAGCCGTATGGCTTTGCTATTTGGGAAAAAATGAGAGATGTGCTGGACAAAAAATTTAAAGAAACAGGGCATGTTAATGCTTATTTTCCGCTATTCATACCTAAGTCCTTTTTTGCTAAAGAAGCTGCTCATGTTGAAGGTTTTGCTAAGGAATGTGCTGTGGTAACTCATTATCGTTTGAAAAATAGTCTAGATGGCAAAGGAATCATTGTAGATGAGGATGCAAAACTTGAAGAAGAACTCATTGTACGACCAACATCAGAAACCATCATATGGGATACTTACAGAAAATGGATTCAGTCATATCGAGACCTACCACTTTTGATCAATCAATGGGCAAATGTAGTACGTTGGGAAATGCGGACACGACTTTTTTTGCGAACAACTGAGTTTCTATGGCAAGAGGGGCATACAGCCCATGCATCTGCAGAAGAAGCTATGGAAGAAGCGAGACGTATGTTGGAAGTATATGCCGACTTTGCTGAAAACTATATGGCTATGCCTGTCATAAAAGGCTATAAATCCCCAAACGAAAGGTTTGCCGGAGCCGTTGAGACTTTCTGTATTGAAGCACTCATGCAGGATGGTAAAGCTTTACAAGCTGGAACTTCACATTTTTTAGGACAAAATTTTGCGAAAGCCTTTGATGTAACTTTTCTGACGAAAGAAAATATCCGTGAATATGTCTGGGCAACATCTTGGGGAGTATCGACTCGTTTAATGGGAGCGTTGATTATGACACACGGCGACGATCGTGGCTTAGTTCTACCACCAGCCCTTGCTCCATACCAGGTAGTCATTGTTCCGATATTAAAAAGTGAGCAACATAAAGAAGTTATTTTCAACTACATGAGAAAGATAGCTGAAGAACTTCGAAATGCTGGAATTTCTGTTTTGGTTGACACCGACGAAATTCACACACCTGGGTGGAAATTTGCTCACTATGAGGCGAAAGGAATTCCTTTGCGCATTGCTGTAGGCTATCGTGATGTAGAAAATCAAACTGTTGAAATCGCTCGAAGAGATGAACTAAAAAAGGAAGTTATATCCAATTCTCAACTTGGCCAACGAACGTTACTCCTTTTAGACGACATTCAACGAAATTTATACCAAAAAGCTCTTTCTTTTCGAAATCAAAATACTTGGTATGTAAATACATGGAAAGAATTTGAAGAAGCCATTGAAAAAGGTGGCTTTGTTATGGCTCATTGGGACGGTACTGTTGAAACAGAGCAAATGATTAAAGAAAAAACCAAAGCTACAATCCGTGTCATTCCCTTTGATCAGCCAGAAGAAGAAGGCCATTGCATTTTGACAGGTAAGCCATCCCGAAAAAGAGTTGTTTTTGCAAGAGCATACTAAAACATCATGAATACTAACGTTACCCTTCAAAAATTTGAAAAACTTATAGAAATTATTGATACACTAAGAAAAGAATGTCCGTGGGATAAGGAACAAACATTTGAAAGTCTTCGACGCCTTACTATCGAAGAAGTTTACGAGCTCAGTCACGCCATTCTAGAAAGAGATTATGAGAATTTAAAAGAAGAACTTGGTGATTTAATCATGCATGTAGTTTTTTACGCCACCATTGCAAAAGAACAAAACTTATTTGATCTAGCTAACATCATTGAAGCTATTAACAACAAACTTATACGACGCCATCCGCACGTATTTGGAGAGATTCACGTCAACGGCCAAAAAGATGTTTTAGAAAACTGGGAAAAAATAAAAATTTCCGAAGGAAAAAAAAGTGTATTGCAAGGAATTCCTTCTTCTCTACCACCTACGATAAAAGCATACAGAATTCAGGAAAAGGTGGCAGCTGTTGGCTTTGACTGGGAAAATGCGGAAGATGTTTTTTCAAAAATCGAAGAAGAAATAAAAGAATTAAAAGCTACATTTAAAGATAGTAACAAGGAAAAAATACGTGCTGAACTAGGCGATGTTTTTTTCTCACTCATCAATCTTGCAAGACATTTATCTCTTGATCCAGACGATTGTATTGAACAAACCAATAAAAAATTTATTCACCGTTTTTCAACTCTTGAAAAAGCATTTACTGAAAAAGGAAAAAATATCCAAGAAGCAAATCTAGAAGAAATGGACAGGATATGGAATGAGATAAAATCGGATGAAAAATAATACCACTTGTAAAAATTTTAATTCGATCTTATTATTTTGATGTTGATATTGATGAATAGATAATTTTTCATTCATAAATTTTACTTAAGTTTGTTTGACAAATCTAACAAGTTATGTTTTTCAGAATTCAGACATTGTTTTTATTTATCGGGTTCCTTGCAATGTTACTTTTGATGATAGTGCCCGTGATTGAAATTAGAATTATTTCCTCGGAAACACTCAAGATTTACCTTTTCCATTTTAAGGAAAATTTGAATTTTGGTTGGTACTACGTGTGGCAGGCAACTGGAATACTAGCAACCATAGGATTATTAATTTCTACTTTTTTATTCAAAAAAAGAGTTCTTCAAATGAGGTTTAATGCGTTTGTATTTTTGTTTGTTGCTTTATTCGTAGGAGGTCTTTTTTTCATTCCTGATAAGATAGCTTCAGATTTGGGAGGTGTTGTAAATTATAAAACCGTTGGTTTTTTCTTCCCATTTGTAAGCTTAATAACATTGATTTTTGCTAACAGAGCTATCAAAGAGGATGAAATAAAGGTTCGATCCTCTGGTAGAATCAGATAATGATATGTAAGACGATGTTGAAATATTCTTTGTAATGGAAATCAAAACGGATTTCTTAGTTATCGGAAGTGGCATTACAGGACTTTTATATGCACTAAAAGTAGCCAAAGTTGGTGAGGTGATCATTATAACAAAGTCAACTCTAGAAGATGCCACATCAAGCTATGCTCAGGGTGGTATTGCAGCAGTCATGTACTCACCCGACACCTATGAAAAACATATTCAAGACACCCTCAAAGCAGGTGCAGGGCTCAATGATGAACGGATAGTTCGATTAACTATTTATGAGGGTTCAGAACGAATTAAAGAACTTATCGAATTAGGTGTTTCCTTTGATAAAAATCCTGATGGTACGTACAATTTAGCACGAGAAGGAGGTCACAGTGAGCAAAGGATATTCCACCACAAAGACAATACGGGTGAAGCTATTATGCAAACTTTGATCCATCATGTAAAAAAACATTCCAATATTCAGATCTTTGAAAATTGTTTAGCTATTGATCTGATAACTCAACATCATTTAGGTGTTAAAGTTACTCGAGAAACTACCAACATTGAATGTTTTGGAGCGTATGTTTTGAATATTAATACCAATGAAATTTTCAAGGTCTTGTCGCAGTTTACATTGCTTGCAACAGGAGGTTGCGGAGCTCTTTATCAAACAACTACCAACCCTCAAGTAGCTACCGGGGATGGTATTGCTATGGCAAAACGAGCTTGTGCCTACGTTGAAAACATGGAATTCATTCAATTTCATCCCACAGCATTTTACGACCCGAGTTCACAACCTTCTTTTTTAATTACTGAAGCTCTTCGTGGTGCAGGAGCTGTTTTAAAAAATCATGATGGTGAAGAATTTATGAGTCGCTATCATCCAGCTGGTTCACTTGCACCACGCGATATAGTTGCACGAGCCATAGATCATGAGATGAAAATCAAAGGTACCGATCATGTTTTCCTAGATGCTAGGCACATTTCCAAAAAAGTTTTATTGGATCATTTTCCCAACATCTATGCCTTTTGTCTCAGCAAAGGGATTGATATGACTCGAGACATGATACCTGTAGCACCTGCAGCCCATTATCAAGTTGGTGGTGTTAAAACAAATGAATGGGCACAAACTACTATACGATACTTATTTGCAGCTGGTGAAGTAGCTTGTACTGGATTGCATGGAGCTAATCGTTTAGCTTCTAACTCCCTACTTGAAACCATAGTCTTTGGCCATCGAGCTGCCCAAAAAACCATCGAACTTTTCAAACATTCCATTCATCCCATTCCATCCATTCCCGATTGGAACGCCGAAGGCACGATAAAAAGTGAAGAAAAAATTCTAATTACGCAATCTAAAAGAGAACTACAACAAATCATGTCCAATTACGTTGGGATCGTACGCTCTGACCTAAGGCTTGAAAGAGCCTTACGTAGGTTAAAAATTCTCTATGAGGAAACCGAAGATCTCTATCGCAGAAGTGTCGTAAATAAAGATATCGTTGAGCTCAGAAATATGATTAACACTGCCTATCTTATCATTACTCAAGCTCAAGCTCGTAAACAAAGTATAGGGCTTCATTACAACATCGACTATTTACCCTCTCAAGCCACATGATGCATTTTAATATTTTTGCACAAAAAAATGAGTTTTGAAAAAAGTAAAATTTATAAAAGTCTCGATGCTGTATTACAATATGCAAAAGGAGAAGATTACAAAGGCTACAACAAATATGATGGTTTAGAAAGTCCTATTTTATTTTTTCTGACTTTCAATATTCCTTTCTTAAGACTACTTTTTAGTCAAATTGTAATGCGCTTTCCTGTTAATATAAGGCCACTTTTGCTCATACCCAAAACTCGAAATCCCAAAGGCATAGCGCTTTTTGCTATGGCATATCTCAATCGTTACAAAGCTTTAGGAAACAAGGAAGACCTGGAAGAAGCACGTAAGCTTTTAGATTGGCTTATTGAACATCCTGCTATATCACCTTACGGTATGTGTTGGGGGTATCAACATAAATGGCAAGATGTTGGTTTTTACGCTCCTGCTTTCTTTCCTAACCGTGTCGTTACGTATTTTGTTGATACTGCACTTCTTGACTTTTATGATGCTACTGGCGAGGAAAAATACTTCGATGCTGCTCAACAAAGTTTACATTTTCTTCTTAAAGCTCCCAAAGTACTTTACGAAGATGATAAAATGAAATGCCTAAGTTACGTTCCTTCCGAAAAAATAAGATGGATCGTTATGGATGTAAGTGCACTAACAGGTTCAATAGTTGCTCGTATCAATCAACGTTTGGGTGATTCCTCGCTGGCAAAAGAAGCATTTAAGCTGATAAACTTTGTTGTTGATAAGCAAACCGATTACGGAGCTTGGTATTATACACATCCTCCCAAAGATCATCCCCGAAAACATGATAATTATCACACAGGTTATATCGTTGATGCTATATACGATTACATGCATCATACTGGAGATTGGCAATTCGAAGAAGTCTACTGGAAAGGTCTTAAATACTATGCCGAGAATCTATTTCTAGAGAATGGGGCCCCACGTTGGGCAAATGATGCAACCTACCCGTTGGATGTTCATGGTTCAGCTCAAGGGATTATATCATTTCTGAGAGCAGCCCGTTACAAGCCTGAATATGCAGCTTTAGCAGAAAAAATAGCCTTATGGGCCATAGACAACATGCAACATCCTACCAAAGGATTTTTTTATTATCAAAAAACTCGTTTCTTTCGCAAGCCTTTTACACTCATGCGTTGGTCCAACGGATGGATGGCTCGAGGTCTTAGTGAACTGGTAAAATATTACGCAAATCATGCATAAAAAGGTACTTTTTATTACCTATTATTGGCCTCCTGCAGGTGGTGCCCCTATGATGCGAATCATTAAACTTTACCAGTATCTACCTGAATTTGGTTATGAACCCATTATTCTCACAATGGCTCGAGGCGATTACCCATTTTACGATGAATCTCTTCTCTCCCTCGTTCGACCTGAAACGATAATTTATCAAACTTCTGGATTGAGTTTGCACAAGATATTCAAAAAACTTTCGCCTCATTCAAAAAAAGATTTCATCCCTTATGGTTTCACCGATGAGGGGAGAAGAGGATGGATGGAACGTTTTTCTCGTTGGGTAAAGTACAATATGATTCCCGATACACGTTTTTTATGGTATTTCGGAACTGTACGCAAAGCAATAAATATAGCTCGCCAACATCAGATTGATTTAATTTTCTCCTCTTCTCCCCCGCAAACTAACCATGTCATTGCTGCACGTGTTGCTCGAAAACTAAAATTACCCTGGGTGGGTGATTTTCGTGATCCATGGACAGATGTTTTCTGGCTTCAATACCCACGAAGTATTCGTTGGAAATGGATTCATCGGTTAGATCAATGGCTCGAAAAAAGAACCATCGATCGCATGGATGCTATCATAACAGTGAGCCCAAGCTTGGTCAATCTCCTTTCCACTAAAACAAGTCGTCCCATCCACGAAATACCTAATGGTTTTGATCATGTGTATTTTGATCGCCTCCAGAGAAAACCATCTCAATACTTTACAATACTTTACGCCGGAAGCATGAGCAAAGAACAATATCCAGAAAATTACTTTAAGGCTATTTCATCTTTATTACAAGAAAACGAAGATTTCCGTCAATATTTTCGAATGATCTTCATGGGGAATTTTCCTCCATTTTTACATGAATTAGTTGATCAATACGGTCTTTCCTCATGGATTAAGTTTTATCCTTATGTTGATTACGAGCAATCACTGCAAGCAATGGTAGATGCCGATGTTTTGCTTCTGATCATTCCTCGAACTCCCGACAACAAAGGCATACTTACTAGTAAACTTTTTGAATACCTTGGAGCTCGACGTCCAATTTTAGGCATAGGCCCCCTCGATGGGGATGCTGCAAAAGTTTTAGAAAAAACAAATGCAGGTTACATGGTGGATTATGAAGAAATAGAACTTATCAAAGAGAAAATGATAAATTTTTTCAGATCCTGGCAAAAAGATCAAGACTTAACTATCTCCTTATCCAATATCGAGCATTATACACGTCAAAATATTGCAAAGAAATTTGCAAAAGTATTTGATCAAACTATTGAAACATTTAAACCTACCTTAAAACAAAAAAACTTATATGAATAAAAGAAAAGTTTCTCATGCCATAGTAGTTATTCATTCATCTTGAGTTTTTTATATTTTAAATTAACTAAAAACGAAGTAAACATGTCGACAAAAAAAGAAGATGTTTATCCTTCGTATCTAAAACTTTTTCAAAATGGTGAATTAAAAAGACGTGCAGAGGAGCTATGGAACAGAATGAAACAATGCGATTTATGTCCACGAAACTGTAGAGTTAATAGACTTGATGACCAAAGAGGTTTTTGCAAAGCAAGTTCTACCCTTAAGATAGCCTCTTTTGGTCCTCATTTCGGAGAAGAAAAAGAACTGGTTGGGACAGGAGGTTCTGGTACGATTTTTTTCAGTCATTGTTCGATGCTCTGTGTATTTTGTTTCAATCATGAAATCAGTCATCTAGATCAAGGTGAAGTCACAACATGTGATGGCCTAGCAAAAATCATGTTGCACCTTCAAGAAATAGGCTGTTCTAATATTAACTTGGTTACGCCAACGCATTATATACCACATATCTTAAAAGCCATTCTCATAGCAGTTCAAGGAGGTTTAATATTACCACTTGTATATAATTCAAGTGGTTATGAGAAAGTCGAAATATTAAAATATTTGGATGGAATTGTCGATATTTATTTACCTGACTTTAAGTTTGGATGTAATGAATATGCAGGAAAATATGCCGGCGGTGCTTACGATTACGTGGAGGTTACACAAAGAGCTATTCTTGAAATGAATCGGCAAGTAGGAGTTTTGGAAGTAGATCAGAAAACAAGAATAGCAAAACGTGGGCTTATGATTAGACATCTGGTCATGCCCAACAACGTTTCTTGTTCGGATAAAGTCATTGAATGGATTGCCCAAAATTTGCCCCGTGAAACTTATATTAATATCATGTCTCAATACCATCCAAGTTTTAAGGCAAAAAATTTTCCTGAAATCAGTAGAAAAATTAGCCATTCAGAATTTGAGGAAGTTATAAAACATGCAAAAAAACAAGGATTAATCAATGCAAAACCGCAAGAGTAGCAACATAATTTAATAAACAAACTTCATTCAAACTCAAAAAGTATTTAGGTAATAGGCTTTGAATGGTAGGAAGATCTCACCAAAGGTCCTGATTCAACGTGCTTAAAACCCAGATTTAATGCAAAATCATGGAGGATCTCAAATTCTTCTGGAGTATAGTATCGTTGAACAGGATAATGATGACGAGTTGGCTGGAGGTATTGCCCGATGGTAACTATGTCGCAACCAACATGACGAAGGTCTGACAAGGTTTCTTTGATTTCATCTATTGATTCACCAAGGCCAATCATAATGCCACTTTTAGTGGTCATGCCCAAAGATTTAGCCATACGTAGATTATCAAGGCTTACTTCGAATCTGGCAATAGATCTAATAATAGGAGTGAGACGACTTACAGTTTCAAGATTGTGACCATAAATATCTGGTTTTTCACGAGTAATGAGTTCTATCAAATCCTTTCTAGCGTGAAAATCGGGAACTAAAACTTCGATTGTAACATTTGGATGATCTCGATGAATTCTCCGTATGCATTCTGCCCAATGTCCAGCTCCATGATCAGGAAGATCATCGCGAGTAACAGAAGTAATGACCAAATGACGCAAGCCAAGTTCTCCAACTGCTGCCGAGAGTATGGCGGGTTCGTAAGGATTTATGGCATTAGGTTTTCCATGTTTTACAGCACAAAAGCTACAATTTCTCGTACAAATATTTCCAAGAATCATGAAAGTAGCAGTTTTCATACTCCAGCATTCAGCAAGATTAGGGCACATTCCACTTTCACATATAGTGTGAAGTTCATGCTGCATTGTCTTCTTGACTTTTTGATACTCTTCGGCTCTAGGCAACTTAACTTTCAACCATGAAGGTTTGGGCAGATATGGTAGATGATCGGACATTTTTTTTCAAAATTACTTTTTTTATATCTCCTTCCGAAGAAAATAATGATTTTCATCATTACATTGATAAACTTTAAAATTTTTAAGTAATTTGTTAAAAATTTAATTATATGAAAAACTTGTCATGCAATTATGCAGGTATCACTTTGAAAAATCCCATCGTTATTGCTTCCAGTAATCTAGTGTTGAATGAACAAACTCTTGAACAAATCATCGAAGCTGGTGCTGGTGCCATTGTCTTTAAAACTTTATTTGAAGAACAGATAGAACTTGAAAAGCTTCAAATGCTTGAGGAAATGACAGCATATGAAGACAGACATGCCGAAATGATGACCCTTTTCCCAAAACTTCAGCATGCAGGCCCTGAAGAACATCTCGTACTTTTAACTAAAGCAGTTAAAAAATCAAGCATTCCCATTATTGGAAGTTTAAACTGTATCGATTTGAACGTTTGGACTGAATTTGCAAAAAAAATGCAAGACACAGGCATAGCTGCTCTTGAACTCAATCTTTCCACCATTCCTACGAAAGATAGAACAACTTCACAAGAACTCGAGAATGAAATGATGACAATCGTAGAAAAAGTGGCTCATGTCGTTACTATACCCATTATTGTTAAAATTAATTCATTTATTACACATGTTCCTTATTTAGCAAAGAAATTGGAAAATGCGGGTGCTAAAGGTATCGTTTTATTTAATCGACTTTTTCAGCCCGATATTGATGTCACAAACGAAAATTTTGCTTTTAGTGAATATTTATCTAACTCAAAAGACAACAGAATTACTCTACGATTTATTGGTTTGCTTTATGGCAATGTGAATATGAGTTTAATAGCAAATACTGGTTTTCACACTTCGACCGATGTAATTAAAGCTCTTCTGGTGGGAGCTGATGCCGTTCAGATTCTATCTACACTTTACTTGAACAAAATTACTTATATCACCACGATGCTTAACGAAATAGATCAATGGATGAATAACAAAAATTATCAATCACTGGAAGACTTTAGGGGTAAACTTTCTAAAAGAAAAACCACCGATCCTTTTGCGTATAGAAGAGCCCAGTATATTGACATCCTCATGAGTAGTGATAATTTTTTAAACAGAAATATGCTCATTTAATATAATTACGAGCAAATTCTTCACCCATTTCAAAAGCTCGCACATTTAAAGCAATAATATCTTCACCTTTTCGTTCAAAAATTTGGCGGATAGCGCGAAGATAAAGTTCTCTTTCTAAGGGAAGAAGTGTGCTAGCTGCACCGAGCATGATCATGTTCATTCCCTTAGGGTTGTTAATTTCCTTTGCCATAGCATCAGCATCCAGAAGGATATGTTTTTTAAATTTTTTAATCTCGGCGTAGACTTCTTCTATTGGAGGATAATTAGGAATGTTAACATATGGCTTACTGTTAGTGATAAGCCAACCATCGGCATGTAAAAAATTTACATATCTTAAACTCTCAAGTGGTTCCACACTTAGAATCATATCGGCAGTACCTTCGGGGATCAGTGACGAAAAAATGGGTTTTTCGGACAGGCGAAGATGACTTTGCACTTCCCCACCACGCTGTGCCATCCCATGCACTTCAGATTGTTTAACATGCCAGCCTTTTTCCATAGCTGCAATACTAATAATGGCACTGATGGACAGGATACCCTGACCACCTACTCCTGCTATGATAATGTCCCGTTTCATGCATGTTGTTTTTTATCCTTAAATTTCTCTTGCATTCTTTTATTCAAAGTTTGAACACATTCCCTGGTTGGAATAATCACCGAAACGTCAGGGTATGCTAATTCTTCTGCAAAAACTTTCACATTTTCTTCATGATATTTTGGGAGAGGACGAATAATTCTAACATGATCAGGATGAACTCCTAATCCAATGCAAATATCTTTAAGTCTATTGTAAGCATGCGAAGGTTGTCCGCCAGTCATAGCTGTAGCCGAGTTATCTAAAATAACCACTGTTATGGGTGAATGATCTACCACAGCATCAAGTAATCCAGTAATGCCACTATGCGTAAAAGTAGAATCACCAATTATTGCAACAGATGGAACTAAACCTGCATCAGCAGCTCCTTTTGCCATAGTCACAGAAGCTCCCATGTCAACACAACTATTAATGGATTCAAATGGTGCGAGGGCACTCATCGTGTAACATCCAATGTCGCCAAAAACCCTTCCAGGAGAATATACTTTCATTGCTTCATTTAGTGCCTTGAAGCTATCGATATGAGGACATCCAGGACAAAATACAGGGGGGCGACCCACTAAAGAAGTGGACCGTTCATGAATTCTAATGTATTCTTTTCCAAAAGCTTTTCCCACAACTACTGGATTAAGCTCTCCCTGACGAGGTATGTGACCTGTGAAACGTCCTTGTATGACGTACGGGGAACCCAAAATGCCTTGTAACCACTCTTCAATCAAAGGATATCCTTCCTCCACTACAAGAATTTTTTCGACTTCCTGGGCTAATTTTTTGATTTTACTCACAGGTAACGGGTATTGTCCAATTTTCAAAACCGGATATGGGCAAGAACCATCAAAAACTTCCATAACATAATTATAACCAATGCCACTTGCTATGATGCCCAGCGATTTATCACTTCCTTCAAAATATGTGTTAAAAATAGAATTTTCGCTCTCTTCTAAGAGATAAGACTGAATACTTAATAAATAATCATATCGCTTTCTAGCTATAACGGGCAAGAGTACAAATTGGCGTAAATCTGTAGGCAATTTTAAGGAGTTTTGTTCCTTTGAAGAACGAAGTACCACCGAAGCGCGACTATGAGCAAGTCGCGTAGTTATTCGTAGTAGAACAGGAACCTTAAATTTTTCACTCAGTTCATACCCGTAAAAAACCATGTCATATGCTTCTTGCTGATTAGCTGGTTCCAAAACAGGAACCATAGCAAATTTCCCGTAATAACGGCTATCCTGTTCGTTTTGTGAAGAATGCATGGAAGGGTCGTCGGCAGCTACAACGATAAGACCCCCATTTGTACCTGTAATGGCTGCATTCATAAAAGGATCTGCAGCGACATTCAACCCAACATGCTTCATACAAGCCATAGCTCGTTTACCCGCGTATGAAACACCAAGTGCAGCCTCGACAGCTGTTTTCTCATTGGCAGTCCACCTTCCCATGACATTCCTCTCTCTAGCATCCTTACTTGCTATAACATATTCCGTAATTTCAGTAGAAGGCGTTCCAGGATATGCATAAACAGCTGTTGCCCCAGCATCTATGGCACCTTGTGCTATGGCCTCATCCCCCAATAAAACAAGCGTTTTCATGTTCTCTTAATAATTAATTATTGACAAAACTAAAAAAATAATTTTAGAATCTTTTTTATAGATAACAAAAATCATTTTTTATTACATAATATCATTTGTTTTCTTGCTTTTACAAAAAATTCTTGTACTTTTGAAAAAATAAATATATCATGAAAAAAACTTTTTTCTATATTTTTTTATCTATTATACTTCTGATTTTATCAGGCCAAACAGGTATAATTGTATATGAAGAAAACTTTTTACCTGAAAGGCCCCATCTTGAAATTAAGGATTTTGCATTAGATCAGAATTCCAATATATATGTGCTCGCAAATGCTTATGATATAAATTTTAAAAATCCATATCCTTGGGTTGCTTGCATAGATGCTAAAAACGGAAGCATTATTCAAGAAGCTTTTCCTTTAAGAGAAAGCACCAAAGAAGTATCATATATTTTTATTACCCCATCTAAAAAAGTCATTATCTATGGTAATTGCACTCGAAACGATAAATTACAGCCACTTTTTTTATGTCTTGATGAAAATTTTCAAATCAACACACATTTCATAGTGTCTCTTAAGAACCCTCAAATTATTTCTGCAGTAGTACCATTTTCTCGTGATAAAAACTTAATTGCTCAGAATATTGTTGATATGGAAAAAGGAAAAATTAAAATAGGCTTGATAAAAACTTCTATGGACATGTATGTACCAACATCTTTTACTTATTTGGAAAGTGATCACCATTTGTTTGCTTCTGACATAACTTATTCAAAGAATAACAAAATCATACTTGCAGCATATGATGATGATGGCAATGGAAACATCAAACCCATTATTTACTGTCTTGATACAACTGGAAAAATTGATTGGACTTATTATCCTTCTTATGATCCGAATTTTAATCAACAAATTGTTCAAGTTGATAATCATAATAACATTTACTTATTGGCTAATTATAAAAATGAAAAAGTTGGAAAATGCAGTTCTACTTTACTCAAACTTAACAATCAAGGTAAAAAAATAAGGGAAAAAGTTATCGATGGCTACAAATTCAACGGCATGACTATTTTAAAAAACGGAAAAATTTTGTTGTATGGTATGAGTTATCAGATAATTGATAACCGTTACCTAGTTTCAACTGGAACATATATCATTATTAATGACAACTTAGAACCCACATATGCTAAGTCAATCGGTATTGAAGACCTTAATAATCAAAATTTGAAAGCATCGATTATAAATAGCAACAAGTTTATAAGCAGCGAACTTTATGAAGGGATGGAACTTCCAGATGGACGCATAGTTCTAGGAGGACGCTTTTACAAACCAGATTTAAGTTCCGACAATTATTTTAATAGAGGCATGATATTATTTTTAAATAAAGATGGAAAATTTTAAAAGTTTCATTATTTTAATTTTGATTATAGTAGTTTTATCCCATGCAAAAACCCAAATCATTTGGAAGAAAACATATGGAAAAAACGATAAAACAGAAATAGCATCAAAAATTATTGAGACATCATCTCATCGTTTTATCGTTGTAGGATCAACTTGCGATACAGCTTTGTTGTCCTATCTTTGGGGATGGGATGGATATATTATGTGTATCAATTCAGTTGGGGATACACTGTGGACAAAAGTTATAGGAAGTTCTGCCAATGATTTTATCAATGATGTGATTGAAACCGTACCTCATGAATTTATCATTTGCGGGATGGGATACAAAGCCTCTGCAAATAGTCAGCAAGTATGGTTAATAAAATTACAATTAAATGTTTCTGAAGATCAGATACTTAATATTGAACAAAAACATTATGGTAAAAGTGGCAAAAAAGATGGAGCGAATAAAATTATTAAAAATCAAGATGGAACCTATATTGTAGTTGGTTTTACTGAAGGATACGGCACCCAACAGGGTGGAAGTGATGCATGGCTTTTAAAATTAAATGCTCAGCTGGATACCATGTGGACCAAAACTTACGATATGGGATTTGAAGAAAGTGCTAGAAGTATTATCCCTCTTAACGATGACACTTATTTGCTACTCATCACCAGTACAACGGGTTTAATTAACAATTTTCCCATTCCACCTTATTATTGCTCATTTTCTACTGTTCTTCACATCGACGAAAATGGTAACATCCTAAAATCTCTGACCTTTGACAGCGATACGATCAATTTTCTTTCTCATGGCGTAAATACCCCAGATGGTGGCGTCATTCTTATTGGTGGAACCGGAATGAAAGACAACAGTTATTCTGGCGGTGGGAGAAATTTGTATCTTGTTAAGCTTAATTCAGATCTCGATACCATGTGGACAAAAATTTATGGCAAGTATGGTAAATACGATGCTGGTTTTGATGTAATGAATTGGCATGATGGAGGTTTTCTTGCTCTGGGTTATACACAATCGTTTTATACTGACAGTGTTGACAATTGGTGGTTGTTACGCTTAGATTCGAACGGAGATACACTTTTTTCAAATGTCCTTATCCATAGAAAAAAGAACGACGATCCTTGTAACATCATATTAAGCTCTGATGGAAAACTTATTATAGCAGGTTGGATTGATGCCAATTCAAATGCTTTTGAAAGCAGTAGCATAGGCAATTCCAGTATTTGTTTAATGGCCATTGATTCAGCATATGTAATGTCCAGTCCATCTTTAAAAAGACAATTCTTTGTATTTCCTAATCCTTTCCACGAATTCACACATATTAGTTTGCCATATGAATTAAACAATGCTACTTTATTCATTTACGATTTAACCGGAAAACTTATTTTAAAAAAGCCATATACTGGTAATCCTATCCTTCAACTTAATTCAGTGAAACCAGGCACCTATATTCTAAATATACAAACACCTCTTATAGTTCTATCAACTCTTATTGAAGTATTTTAAAAATCAGTTACTTTTTAAGAAATTGTTCTTACTTATCAATTAAATTCTTTTCTATACTTTAAAACATTCATATTAATGCGTAATAATGCTTTAGAATTTTTTCACCTCACAAACTTACGTTCGGTATTTACAATAAAATCATATCAAATTATCGTTGTTACCTAATTACGCTCAATGTCATGTGGTCTTCATCAGGATAAGAAGAAGGATTAACCACAGCTGAAGCTGTTCCCCAAATTGCAGATACTTTGTACTGTACTTTTATGGTATAATTATTACCTGCAACAAGTCCAGTTAATAATTTGGATGTTGAACAAGACCAAGTTGTTACAGTCCCTGTCATATCATCATAACTTTGAATTTTTTCTTCTGTACCTGATATTATGCTATTAGATGTTACATTCCAGATCCTAAATGAGATGTATCCCATGGAGTTGGTGGGTCCATAACCAGAAGCTGTAAAAATGACCAAAGCCTTATCGGAAAGTGCGGTAAAATTAAGACTCATCCCTGGTACATCAGCCCAAGTGGTAGAGTTTAAAGTCTGATTAGTTGCAAGACTTACTGATACCACATTGCCACCTGCTGGTGAACCCCAAGAAGGAGATGTTCCTGATCCCTGGGATATTAATGCTTGGCCGGTCACACCGGCATTACCACTTGGCATAAGAGCTCCTGAAAAACGTATGTTTCCCGATACTTCAAGCCTTTCTGCAGGTGTAGAAATGCCAATGCCAACCTTTCCATCGCTGGTAACTCGTAATCGTTCAGTATTGGCAGTTTTAATTACAAGAGCGTTATTGTCTGTAGTACCTAAAAATTGGGTTCCAGGAATAGTACCGCTATTCCCATTTAACAACCAAGCATTTCCGGTTGATCCTCCATCGTTGAGTCGTACCCATGCATTTCCATTCCAATAATAAAAACCTGGTGTCACATCATTAATGGTAGCCGTATTATAAATCAATAAGCTGGTGGCTGGATTAATGATAGGGGTAGATGACGTTGTTTGAGTAAGTGAAACCCTTGGAATGAGCAATCCTTTATCGGTGGTTTGCAAATCCAAAACAGCACTTGGATGAGGTGTAACTCCAGTATTATTAATAGCCACTTGAGAATACAAAATCATATTCATAAATATAAATAAAACATAAACAATATTTTTCATCCTATTCATATTTTTTTATTCAACTTACTTTTTCTCGTAATGAAATTTTGTATCTGCCGACCCAATTTTAGTCACAATAAAATAATCAAATTCTTCATCATTCTTATTTGTTGCAACGATAAAATATGTAACTGATTTTTCTTTTAGGTATAAACCAGAATTAGAATTATGAGAAGTTAATAAAACCCAATAATTTCCCTGCAAAGATGGATCTACAGGAATCTTAATAATTCCATTTTGTGTAGAAGTTGTTCCTACATCAACTATAATAAATTTAGGAAAGCTAAAAGAGGACGAAGGTGATGTTGTTTTAGATTGAGAATACAAAAACAAACTAAACATAATAAAGCCCAAAACGAATAACTTTCTCATAGGTTATTTTTTTTGTTACTCAAAAATCATTAACGTACGATGACATGTTTTATCTGGGTCAGACACTACATAATTGTATAGCCACGATGTTCCCCTATAATTTCGCCATTGCACCTTTATTGTCGTAGCTACACCAGGCGTTACACTAATGGGATAATTGATAGCCAAATTCCAACTTGTAGCTTTCGTTCCCCAACCATTATCGACAGTGACAAGTGCATTGCTACCTAGGAGTGGAGTTCCGTCTTTGACCAACCTACAATAGGCTATTTCCTGAAAATCAGCCATATCTGAATATCCAGACATGGTAAATGAAACGTAAACCATGCTTTTGACAGGGGTAAATGTGATAGTCATTTGGGGTATATCTGTCCATGTCGTTGACCTGATGCTAGCATCAGTAGTTCCAGTGACAGCCCGAACATATGTTTCAGACCATGACCATACTGGGGGCACTCCAGGACCCTGAGACCTCAGCACCTGTCCGCTAGTACCAGCATTGCCATTGGGCATCAGAGCTCCTGAGAATCTTACTGCACCGTTGACGTCAATTTTTTGAGTAGGTGTTGCTGTACCAATTCCTACATTGGTTCCATTGTCAAAAATTTGGCTGCAGACTGCATTAGTTCCATCACTTTTAATAACATAATTTGCATTAGCACAACCTACAGGACCTGGGGGTCCAGCTGGACCTTGTGGGCCAGCAGGACCCTGGGGACCTTGTGGGCCAGCAGGACCCTGAGGCCCCTGAGGACCTTGTGGCCCAGCAGGACCCTGTGGTCCCGGAGCTCCATTGCAAATATATCTTGTTAAAGCTGCATTTATTTCTCCTGGATCCAAAACATTGTTGTTATTAGCGTCAAGACCCATTTCAATTTTGATCCCACCATAGGTACAATTTGCACCAGGAGGCTCAACAGAGGTATTTGCAAGTGTATTATAACCAACGCCTGCAGGACCTTGTGGCCCTTGTGGACCCGGAGGACCCTGTGGTCCAGCAGGACCCTGAGCCCCAGGAGCTCCATGACAAACGTACCGAGTCATTCCAGGAAGAATCTCTCCTGGATCAAGTATTCCATTATTGTTCAGATCAATCCCAAATTCTAGCTTTACTCCCCCGTAAGTACAGTTGGGACCTGCAGGTTCATTCGTTGCGTTTACCAGTGCATTATGCCCACTTAATCCAGTACCCCCTCTACAAAGAGAAACCCACTGGGTATTGCTTGCACGGTAAATCAAAACACAACCTGAATCCAGATCATATACCATAAGTCCCTCTGCAGGATTTGATATAGCAAGACGCTGCGTGGACGTCATACGTGGAATTAAAATTCCCTTATTGGTTGAAGATACATCCAGCATAGCCGAAGGGTGAGGATCAGAACCATCAGCATTAATGGCTACATTGTACTGAGACCATCCCTTAAACACCAGGGCTAACAAAAGAAATAAACTTACTCTTTTCATATTTATCTAATTAAAATTATCTTTTCAATGATCATTTTCGTATTTCCAGAAGGATCGCGATACTGAATTTTCAGCACATATACATCTTCCATGACTTTTTCTCCTCTGAACGTGCCATCCCATCCTTGAGATACATCATTACTATAAAAAATCATTTGTCCCCAACGATCAAAAATGTACATTTGAACGTCACGAAAATTTCCAACCATCACAGGTGCAAAAATATCGTTAACCCCATCGCCGTTTGGAGAAAAACTATTGGGAATGAAAATAGAAGTTTCTTCTTTTTCGCCAGCAAGCGACCAAGGAACATAAACTTTACTAAAATCCAGCTCTTGGGTTTCTACAACATGATTGTTGACATCTCTCAAAGCGACATCGAAAGTAATCCATTTTGAATCCGCAAAACTGAAATTAATGGGTAAAAGTCCATTTTCATTAGTTCCATTAGCATCAACCTTATTGTATGAAAACATGATTTTACCCGTTGGAAAATTCTGATAAACAGGCTGTATGATCCAATACCTGTTAAGAACTTCATCAGGTTCATAAGGATCAAGAGTAGTTACTTGATTAGGATAAGGCAAATTATTTTGGGCTGTCCCATATGTACTAAAAAGAAAATACCCTGACTGATCACCATTTCCAGCTAAGGTCAACTTCAATAAAAGGTCTGAATAATTATATATACCACTACCAAAAGGAATGGCATACACTCCTGTCTGATTCCCGATGTCCCATCTCACAAAACCAAGACCTTCAATAGGAGTGGTCTCAGCTTTAATGTAACCTCCTTGATACAAAATTGCATCAACACTATCGTTCTCTAGATGCAACTGATTTGTATGAAGATCTAGCACTGCTGACAATTTCAACTTACTAACAACTTTAAGTTTAGAAATATCTATTTGCTTTACCCCTCCACTTAACTCAAGATTTTCAACTCTAACGTCATTGACACCCTTGAATGATTGCAACCCTGGGGATTTCATAACAAGCCAACCATCATAAACAGGGCCTATATTCGTGAAAACTTCATTAGATGATAAATTAATAAGATCATTTTTTATGACTAATCGTCCATCTAAATTTACAAAACCATCTTGTCCCCCAGTCTTATTGGTATAATGCCCATTCACTACGACATGCGCCCCACTTTTAATGATAATGCCAGCTCCATTGTTAATCAAACCCTGGGCACATAAAAATATAGCACAACTCATCAAAAATATCCAAGCAAAAAATCTCATCTTTAAAATTTTATAGTTTTGACTAACAAATTTAAAAAAAGTTTAATCAAGGCAAAACTCTATATGCATAAAAAAAATGTTGGAATTATTTTACCTCAATCCTTTTACCTGCGAAACGATGTTTGCTTAATAGCAAAAGAATTGCTTGGTAAAGTTTTGGTCTCAGAGATCGACGGCGTATTAACTTCTGGTATTATCACAGAAACAGAAGCTTATGCAGGAATAAAAGACAAAGCTTCCCATGCATATGGAGGAAAATTAACTCCTAGAAATAAGGTTATGTATAAGGAAGGTGGGTATGCTTATGTT
>JAOAAK010000017.1 GCA_026418905.1 Bacteroidales bacterium
ATCAGCAGAACAATGGTCAATCTATTTCAAGACCTCAGCAGACACCTAATTACAATCAACCCACATACGAGATGAACAACTCTGGTGGTCAGGTGCCGTCAAATACGATTAGACCTCAATCCAATGTTTCTACAGGGACGAGTGTGAGGCCAAATATTAATCAGCAGAACAATGGTCAATCTATTTCAAGACCTCAGCAGACACCTAATTACAATCAACCCACATACGAGATGAACAACTCTGGTGGTCAGGTGCCGTCGAATACGATCAGACCTGAACCCTCCAATCATAATCAAGTTAAAGAAACTATCATTTCCCCAAATTATTACGGTACTCGTCCTAATCAACCGTATTATCAAACACCTTACTCAACATCCCCTCAAGATCAGAAACAAAATAGGGTTAATACTCCGTCTTATACTCCTCCGGCTTATCATCGTATGCCACAAAAAAATGAATATTCTCGTCCGACAAATTCAAGCAGCTCTTTTTATTCTCCTTCGACTTCTAATCCTTCATCTTCAAAGATCAGAGAATCCAATTATTCATCGGATAGGTCTAGAAGTTTTTCCGGAGGTAACAACTCTTCTTCATCGAGACCATCTACAAGTAGTGGTTCATCAACACATAGAAGATAATCAATATGAAGAAGTTTTTTACTTTAGCTTTTCTATTGTTTAACTTAATAACATTTTCTCAGAATGAATATGATGCTTTAAGATATTCGTATTTGCAACCCATAGGTACTGCACGTTATTCAAGTCTTGGAGGTTCTTATAATGCCATAGGAGCCGATATATCAACACTTTTTTCAAATCCTGCTGGTTTGGGAGTTTATAAAATTTCTGAGTTTACTTTAACACCTGGTTTTACAATTCTTTTTAGTAAGAGTTCTTATTTGAATTCAGCTATGAATGATAATCAATTTGCTTTTAAATTTCCTAACATAGGTGTAGTATTTGTTGGAAACACAGCACAAGAGAAAGGGTGGACTAGGTGGCAGATAGGTTTTGGCATTAATAGTTTGGCAAGTTTTAATCGGAATTTTTTTATTGAAGGACACAGTCCAAATACTTCCATTGTTGATGTATTTTATGCAGATGCTATCGGAACTCCTTATTATAAGCTTGATCCTTTCAGTACACAATTAGCATATAATACGTATTTGATCGATACAGTTGGTACAGTTTCGTCATATGAACGTGTAATAGAAGGCGGGGTTCTTCAACAAAATAATATATACTCTAGAGGCGGGGGGCATGATTTTTCGATAGCTTTTGCCGGTAGCTTTGAAGATAAATTGTACTTGGGCATTGGCCTTGGTATACCTTCTGTTCGTTTCAAAATGGAGAATTATTATAAAGAATATGACGATGCCGATACTATACCTGATTTTAAAATGCTTTCTTATAACAATTACTTGACAACCAAAGGCAGTGGTATCAATGCGCGTTTTGGATTGATTTACCAGATTGGTAAGCATCTGAGATTGGGGATGTCGTTTCATACCCCAAGTAGCATATCTTTGAAAGACAACTATAATTCAGTTGTTCGTGCCGATCTTGAAACAAATACTTTTGAAAGTTCATCTCCTCAAGGGATTTTCAAATACAGAATAACAACACCCTTTAGGTTTGAATATGGGGTCAGCATTTTACATCCTTATATTGGTTTATTTTCTATTTCACACGAAATGGTGAACTATTATCAAGCCAGAATTCGCAGTACCGACTACTCGTTTAGTCATGAAAATGAAAATATAACGAGTTCATTTAAAACTGGTCATAATATAAAAGCCGGAGTAGAAATCAAATTGCCCCTATTGGCAGTGCGTGGTGGTTTTGCATGGTACGGATCACCTTACAAACTTCACCTAAATGATGCTTCAACTAAAATAATTTCTGGAGGGATGAGTTATAGAGAAAAATTATATTTCTTCGATATTTCTTATTCATTTCAGATACAAAAAGTGGACTACTACTTATACAATCCTGCTCTTTTGCAGAGTATAGGTAAAGAGTTAGAACCAGCTAATCTCAAGCATTATGGTCATTATCTGTTTTTTACGATTGGCTTTAAGATTGAATAATTTTTTTTGATTTTATTTTTAACAAGTTTTTTGTTCGCATGTTAAAATTGAAGGGTAAAGAATTCTATTTCCTACTTCCATTTTACCTCGTTTTGTTTTTTATTCCTTTATATAAAAAGGTTGTATCCCTACTGATTGTTTTTTTAATAGTTGGAACTGTGTATTATTTGATAAATTCAAAACGTTGGGGGATAATTATCAAATTTTCCGAAATCAACCTTTATTGGTTTTTATTGTGGGTAATGTTTGCTACATCACTTTTATATACTGAGAATATTGATGCTGGTGTTTTTGATCTGCAAGTTAAAGCTAGCATGGTGATCTTTTCTTTCTTTTTTTCACTAAAATCTATTCGTGATGTTTTATGTAAAGAATTTTATCATATTATTGTAATTTGGATAGCAGGTATTTTTGCTAGTTTTTTGTATCATATTGGGTTTGCCGTTTACGATTATATTTTTCGATCACATTCTTTTGATTCCTTTTTTTATACATTTTTAAGTAACAGTTTTCATCCATCTTATTTGTCGATGTATGTTGTGACGGGGTTAATTTTTTTGCATGAAATCATGCTTCGGAAACGATTAGATCAATTAACAAATGCTATCATAATTGTTGTTCAATTTTTGTTGGTTCTGTTTGTTTTTTTATTAAGTTCAAAGGCGAATATTATCTCGTTATTTTTGATTTATGTTTTGTATACTTCATATTTAATCAAGCAAAAGAGATGGACGTGGTTTTTGGGGTATTTTCTTGTGATGATTGTTCTGTTTATTTTTTTTCTTTTATCATTTTCTGTATTTAGAGACAGAATCCTGCAAGTTGTGAACTTTCCCTCTTCAAAAAGCCTTGAGCAGAAAAAAGTTCAAGTTCAATCAGAGGGAGGAAGCACACACGACAGATATCTCATCTATCTGTCTTCATTACAAGTAATCGAGAAAAACCTATGTTTGGGGGTAGGAGTTGGAGATGTGAAGCAAGAACTCTCAAAAAAATACTTACAGAATAACTTTAAAAAAGGAATTGAGAAAAGATACAATGCCCATAATCAATTTTTGCAGAATTGGCTTGCAACTGGGTTAGTTGGATTTTTATTGTTGTTGGTTGTTGTATTTAACATTTTTAGAAAAGGATTCTATGAGCAAAAAATTTACCTTATTGCTTTTGGGATTGTTTTATTTGTTAATTTGATGGTTGAATCTATGCTTGAAACACAGGCGGGTAGTGTATTTATAGTATTAATGAGTTCGTTCCTGATGAGTACACAAGAAATTAGTGGATAGTTCCCGGATATTTGTTGAGAGCGATTTTAAGCAATTCCATAGATCGTTGCATGTGCTTTACTTCGAGAACAAAGCTTATGCGAACTTCATTTTTTCCAGATTGGGTTGGATCGGCATAAAAACCAGTTGCAGGAGCAAGCATTATAGTTTCGTTGTTGTCTGAAAAATTTTCAAGCAACCACTGGCAGAATTTGTCGCTATCATCAATAGGTAACCTGGCGACCACGTAAAATGCACCGCGTGGGGTGGGACATAGTGCACCAGGTATTTCATTTATGGATTTTACTACAACGTCTCGGCGAGCCTTATATTCTTTAAGTACCTCTTCGAAATACGAAGCAGGAGTATCAACAGCAGCCTGTGCTGCTATTTGACCGAAAGTCGGAGGACTTAGACGTGCTTGAGCAAATTTCATAGCAGTAGAAAAGAGTTCTTTGTTTCTTGTTATAAAAGCACCGATTCTAAAGCCGCATGCGCTGTATCTTTTTGAGACAGAATCGACCATGATAACATGATCCTCAAGCCCTTCCAGATTCATCACAGAAAAATGAGAAAAACCATCGAAAACAAATTCTCGATAGACTTCATCAGCAATAAGGAAAAGGTTATATTTTTTTACCAATTTCCCTAATTGCTCTATTTCTTCTCTACTGTAGAGATAGCCAGTAGGATTGTTGGGATTGCAAATGAGTATAGCTTTGGTACGAGAAGTAATTTTCTTTTCAAATTCTTCGATCGGAGGAAGTGTAAAACCATTTTCAATATTACTAGGAATAGGAACAACTCTAACCCCTGCATTTACTGCAAAACCATTGTAATTGGCATAGTAAGGTTCAGGAATAATAACTTCATCACCTTCGTCCATCGTAGAATTAAATGCAAAGAGTATAGCTTCCGAGCCACCAGTTGTAACAATGATTTGATCGGTGTTGAGATAAATTCCATGTCTTTCGTAATATTCGACCAGTTTTTTTCGGTAGGAAAGAAGTCCCGCACTGTGAGAATACTCAATGACTTTTTCACGGTAATTTCGGAGAGCTTCTAAAGCTATTTCTGGGGTTGGGATATCAGGCTGTCCAATGTTCAAGTGATAGACTTTAATACCCTTCGCCTTAGCTTGGTCTGCATAAGGTACAAGCTTTCTAATTGGCGAAGGAGGCATAAGTTGACCTTTCTTTGAAATTTCTGGCATAAATTAAGATTTAAACCCACATTACATGGACGCAAAGTTGCTATATTTTTTTTATTTAGACAAAAAATTTATGGTTCAACTACCCCTTTAATAACAAGAACCACAGGTGAATTTTCTGCGTTTGAGAAAACCGTAACGTATTTGGTGAAAACTCCTTTTTCTTCGGCGTCGTATGTTACTACTATTTTATTTTTTTGACCAGGCATAATGGGTTCTTTAGGGTAAGATGGCACAGTACAACCGCATGTTGAGCGAGGTTCTGAAAGAAAAAGAGGTGCTTTGCCAGTGTTTATGAAAACAAATTCGCAACTTACTTTACTTCCTTTTTTTATTTTACCAAAATCATGGGTGGTTTTTTCAAAAGTTATGATTGGTTCTTGACTGAGAAGAACCCCTGTCAACAAAAAAATAAATAATACAACTGTTTTTTTCATAGCTGGAATTTATTATTAGGGTGCTATTGGAACATTATTATTGTCAAAATTCTGGGAAGGTATAATTAGAGAAGGTTTTTGAATGACTTCGCCTGTAATTCTAAGCGACACTTCACCATTAGTAGCATTAGATAGAACAGTAATTTGCTTATTGAATTTACCAATTCGATTGGTGTCGTAACGAGCTTTGATCAAACCTGTTTTTCCAGGAAGAATAGGTTCTTTGGGATAGAAGGGAACAGTGCAACCACAACTTGACTTCACATTGGATATCAGAAGTGGAGCATCACCTGTATTGGTAAATACGAATTCGGCAACTGCTTCTGTACCTTCTTGAATTTGACCAAAATCATGAACCAGTTTCTGAAATGTGATTTCTGCTCCCTTTTGAGCTCTAAGTCCGGTGACGAGAAAAACAAACAAAATAATTATTTTTTTCATGGCAAAATCTATTAATCAAATTTTATACCATCTTTTTCTCCCGTAAGCGTAATTGACAAGTACAGCTTCCACTGAGTCTGTTTTCTTTGAATACTTTTATAGGTAAACCATCTTTTTCCCATTCGACAAAACCACCAGCAAGGCTTGCCAAAAAACAAAAGCCTTTTTCTTTTAAAATATTCATCATTGGTATAACTCTATTAGAGGTAGAATCGGCAATGATGATAATTTTATCAGATGGCAATTGTGAAAGATTTGTTGTCACATCCATTTGGCATAAGTAAAAAACATCGGGGATGTCGAATTGTTTGAACCTAATAAGATCTAAAGAACGTATGTCAAGTAAAACAGCTTCTTTTTGTTGAATAAGTGTCCATGCTTTTCGGGGTGTAATGGCATAATATTGCTCGACTTTAAAAGCGTATTGTTCAAGGAGTACTAGTGGTTCCATAAAAGACAATTATTATTAATTCCTTTTACAAAGTTATCAAAAATGTTTAAGATTCTAGCTGTTTCTGATCCAGCAAAACCTTTAATATCGTCATAAGTAATTAATTTTTCGTATGCTTGCAGATATTTTGAAGAGAGGGGCATGTAGGACCAATGCCATGGTTCAGGTTGATAACCGGTTGAACGAAGTTCTCCGAACTCAATGTATGGCTGGCAGAAGCCAAAAGAGGCAGCATGAATTTGAAGCCAAGTGTAGACTTGATTACCTTCAGTGGTTTTAAAGTAAGCAGGATCCACACTGTTGATATCGATATCAGTTCCCCAATGATGACGAGAAGTGCCAGGCATACTACTGTAACGTAAGATAAAGCGAGCTCTTTCGACAGGATCAGGATGAGTTTGAGTAAGGTTTTTACCTTCAACCAAGTTCTTACCATACCATTTTTTCTCCCAGATGTTTTTTTGGTCATTAAAGGTTCTTGTAGCAGATACAATGAATAGATGAATACCTTCTTTTTTAGCGCTGTCGCACATGCGTATGAATGCTTCATAGGCTTCGCGTTGCATATATATATTCTTCTTATATGTATATAGGGAATCTATTAGGGTAAAATCAGGATGTTTAGAAGGTTCATATTTTCCTAACAAGAAATTTCTCATAATTGAATCTGCATTAAATAGGTTGCCTTGAGCCTGTAAAAGCCAAAATAAGATCAATGCCACCATAAAGGATATATAGCGCATTTATTTTTTCTTGAAAAGTTTTAGAGCTTCATCTACGATTTGATCGGTATGCAATCCATACTTAATAAGTAACTCCTCTGGTTGACCAGATTCTCCGAAAGAGTCGGGCATGCCCATGATTTTCATGAGAACAGGATAATGTTGACTAAGACATTCAGCCACAGCTGAACCTAAACCACCATGAATTTGATGTTCTTCAATGGTAAGAACGCAACCTGTTTTACGGGCGTGGAATATGAGGCTTTCTTGGTCTAAAGGTTTGATGGTATGAACATTCAGAACCGATGCAGATATGTTCAGTGTGTTAAGCTTTTGAGCGGCCTTGAGAGCATGATAGACCATATGTCCTGTGGCGACGATGGTTACGTCTTTTCCTTTGATAAGTTCATCGATTTTGCCCGGGGTAAATTTGTCGGTAATGGATGTAAAATTGGGAACGGCTTCTCTACCAAAACGAACATAAACGGGACCTTTGATTTGCTGGATTGCAGCCTTGGTTGCAAGATAGGTTTGATTTGCGTCGCAAGGGGAAAGTACAGTCATATGTGGTAGAGCACGCATAACGGCAATATCTTCAAGAGCCTGATGAGTAGCCCCATCTGGGCCAACAGAAATGCCAGCATGAGCACCTCCTATGATGACATGAATATTATTGTAACATATTGAGATACGTATTTGGTCCGATGCTCTGAAAGCTGCAAAAACGCCATAAGTACTAAAAACGGGAATAAAACCTTCCAGGGCAAGTCCAGCAGCTATGGTAGCTGCGTTTTGCTCGGCAATGCCGATTGAAAAAAAACGTTCTGGGAATTTTTCAGCAAACCAGTGTACACACACTGAAGAAGAAATATCTAAACCAAGAACAATTAATCGTTTTTCTATTTCACCTACATCTCTTAATGCTTCACCAAACCCAAAACGAGTAGGCTTTAATTCCACTGATTTTTTTTACAAAGATTTAAAAAATTTAATCATATAACAAATTTGTGTCAAAAAATATTTCATGTGCCCAGGATTTATAATTTTTTTCTTTTGTATGACAAAATTTCAAATAATGTTTATATTTGCTCAAAATTTAATATGAAATACATAGTGCGTTTACTATCGATATTTTTTGTGTTTTTTATCATAAGTGGATGTGAAAAAAATAATTGGCCAATTGTCCTTAAATCAAAAGTAACGTATAAAGTTTCAGGAACTGCTTCGGAGGTCATTATTATGTACCGTGATGAAACGGGGTCGAATAAAATCAAGGGCATTTCAAGTTCGTCTGCTTTACCCTGGAAATATGAGTTTCGTGTTAAACCCGATACGTACGTATTCTTACAAGCGAAGAACAATACAGCCTCGGGTGAAGTAGTTGTAGAAATTTTGAAAGGATCTAAAGTTATTTTTACAGACAAAAGCTCGATTCCTTATGGGACAGCTACATGCAGTGGTTACATTAAATAACAATTTAAAGCTTAATTAATCGAATTGTAGTTTTGTTGATTTTAGGTGAGTTTAAAATAAGTTTCAGAAATTTGGTAAGTTCAAGAGGAGGAAGTGGTATAATTTTCAAAAACAGATAAATTTCGTCAATTGAAGTTAAAGTAAAATCTGAAGGAAAATAGCCATATCCTTGAAATAGTCCATTCTTAATAAATACAAATGGTGTAGCGTTTGAATTCTGGTTATCAATGATGAGAAAAGTTTTCTTTTCGAACAATTGGGAAAAAATAAGATTTTCAACACGTTGATTGTAAATATCTGGAGGTTCTTTATGGTTGTAAGTATTATGATAGAGTTGATACTCACAATGTAAATTTTTATTATTGAGTCCACATAGATTTTCGTAAAGCTCATTAGTTAAACACCATGCATAAAGTTCTTTTTTGGCTTCTTCTATTGTATCGAAGTGAATGAGAGGAAGTTCGTTTTTCTTTTTACTGGTTGGATGAATTTCGAAACAGATATATCCTTCATCGTTTACCTGATGGTAAATTCCTATTTTTTTAAGAAAACCATGTTTGCGCCTAAGATGAGCTTTTACTTTTTGAGTTTCAACCCATTCAAGCAAATTTGCAATAAGTAAACTTTGAGTTTCAATATAACTAACATCCTCGAAAGATTGCTGAAGTGATTTATTGCGTGAATAGAAACTTCGGTATTGTTGTTGTACGGATTTTCTGATGTTCTCAGAGCTTTTGACAAGAAGTACGTTTTTATCTTTATCTAGAAGGAAAAACAATCCAGGAGTATCTGGCAGATATGAAAAAGAGTTGAAATTGTCACATAAAGAGTAGTCTTGAAGTGAAAGAATTTTTAGAAAAAGGTTTGCTGTTGCCATAGCATCGCTAAGAGCGCGATGATGATCATGCAAAGGGATGTCAAGCCAAGAAGTTAGTTTTTTCAGCTGATATGAAGGAAGGTCAGGAAAGAATTCGCGCGAAAGTCTTAAAGTGTCAATTATCGGAATTTCAAAATTGATGCCCATACGGGCAAATTCTGATTGTATGACTTTATAATCAAATGTTGCATTATGAGCAACAAAAATTGATTCTTTAAAAAAATTGAGCACATCAAAAGCAATTTCATGAAAATAGGGGGCATCTTTAATCATTTCATTGGATATTCCAGTTAGATTAGTTATGAAAGGAGGAATATGTTTGCCAGGATGAACAAGACTATGAAAAGTTTCGGTAATTTTTTGATTTTCTATGCGAATAAGTGCAATTTCAATGATTCTATTTTGATTTAAAGTTCCACCTGTGGTTTCAACATCACAAACCACATATGATTTATTCATTGTTTTATGAGTTGTTCGAATCCATGAATTTTTTTGAGTTTTTCAAATAACGGGCGTGGATCAGCGGAAAGATTCCCTGCAGCAAGTTTACCACAATAATATGCATAGCCATTCAAAATTTCTTGATTATGATTGTCGAATAATTTGATTTTATAGTTTTTTCCAGAATCACAACCTGATTCGATTATTTCTTCCTTCTTATGAAGTTTGAGTGAATCGATACTTTTGACCATGTCATGAAAAAAGTTTTCAGGAAGGATAAAAGTAGTATCGTGAAAAACCCGGTATGCATTATATACTTTAACGTTCATGTTTGTAGGGGTAATTGTTGCTTTGTAATTTCTAATGTTTTCTTCAGATTTTCTCCTGACGTCTTCAAAAATGAAAATGATTTGTGTAGGCTTATATTGAATGATACTATCCTTTGGGTTTGTTTTATTGTCTTTATTGCTTGAATTGCAAGATAACAATAACAAAACAATTAGACCTGAAATGAAAAGTATTATGCGGATCATACTTGAATCATTTTATTTTCGATAAGTTTTTCGACGAAGATGATAAATTCTTTGGGGTGCATGGCATCTTCAAGTTTATATTTTCCGATTTGTGTTCTACAGAGGGAGCCCAGGTAAGCTGCTGTCTCCAGGGCGTCGCCGAAGTCTCTTGCAATGGAACGAATATAAGTGCCTTTGCTGCAAACTATTTGAAAGTCCACTTCAGGAAGTTCAATACGGGTGATATTGAATTCATAAATCGTAATAGGGCGTGGAGATAGATGGATAGTTTTACCATTTCTGACATACTCGTAAGCTCTTTTGCCGTTGACTTTGATGGCACTGTATTGAGGTGGCATTTGCATCTGGTTACCTATCATTTCTTTGGCTTTCTCCATAATAAGTTCGGGAGTAATATGGTCAATTGGGTATCCATCCTCAAGCTGGTCGAGTGTTTCTTTGTCGAAAGATGGAGTAAAAGCTCCGAGGACGAAAGTTCCCTCGTATGTTTTTGGAAGATTTTGGATTTTGCTAGCCATTTTGGTTTTTTTGTTAGTGAGAACAATAAGTAATCCGGTTGCAAGTGGATCAAGGGTGCCCCCATGACCAATTTTTATGGGTTTTTTCAAAAGCCTGTGTAGATTTTGTTTAATGAAATTGACTACGTCGAAAGACGTCCAAGTGTAGGGTTTATCAATTAGGAGAATTTCACCGCTTTCAAAATCGAACATATTTATAGATTTGTAAATGTTATTCCTGCATTCATTAAAATCAGGAAAATCATACTTAATATGATACGATACCAACCAAAAAACTTAAATCCAAATTTAACAAGAAATGAAATGAATGATTTTATGACAAGGATGGCGATTATAAAAGAGATGAAATTGCCCAAAATGATTAATTTCAAATGAAATGGATCAAGCAAAACTTCATGATTTTTGTAAAGCTCAAATCCTGATGCTGCTGTGATGGTAGGTACTGCGAGAAAAAAACTAAATTCTGCTGCTTGTTTTCTGCTAAGTTTTTGTGCAAGACCACCTATGATGGTAGCTGCAGAGCGACTCACTCCAGGTAACATTGAAAAAACCTGGAAAAGGCCTATGAAAAAAGAGTGTCTCGGTGTAATCTTAGGTGCGTCTTCTCTATTTCCAAGTTTATCAATGAAAATCATGATTATGCCAACTATGAAAAGATTAATAACAACCATCAGAACGTTAGACAGAAATTCTTCAATATAGGAATGAAACAATAAACCCAGCAGAGCTGCTGGAAAAAAAGCAATAAATAAATTGAGGTAGAACTGAAGGTCTTTAAAAAATTCTTTATAATACAAAACAACAACTGCTAATATTGCTCCGAACTGGATAGAAATAATATATGTTTTGACAAATTCGGTTGATTCAATTTGCAACAATGATTGAGCTAAAATGAGATGTCCCGTTGATGAGACTGGTATAAATTCAGTTAGGCCTTCGACTATAGCAAGGACAATGGCTTCGAAAAGTGTCATTTCTTATTATTATTTGCTGGGCGGTAAAGTATGGCTATCACATTTACCACGATTCCTAGAACAATGAGAATGGGGGCTAAAGTCAATCTTTGAAAAGAAAAAATTTCGTAATTAAAAACCTTGGGATCATGGGAACCACCACCTATCATTAAAAGATATCCCAAAGCCATAAGTAAGATGCCGCCTAGCATTAGCAAATAGTTTATTTTTCCGAAAACCATTTGGGGTTTGTTTTGAGGAGTTTGCTTCATGTTTTTTTGCAAAGTTAATTTTTTTAATTTCTGCAATTACAACTTTGACTGAAAAAAATCCTAGTATGAGGAAGAAGATTTTCGATATAGCTTTGTTGTTCTTTGGTAAGTGGAATAACTCGAAGATCTAAGTATTGAAGAGAAGAGGATATCTTTTGAATTTCTTCAGGTAAACTAGTTATATTAGTTCCTGCCAAATTAAGAGATTTGAGATTTGTTAAATTTCCTATCTCTGAAGGTAGGGTAGACAGGTCATTGAAACGAAGAATGAGGGTAGAGAGTTGAGAACACTTGCCTATTTCAGGAGGAAGTGTTTTAATCCGATTGTTACCGAGATTAAGAACACGTAGATTTTTAAGTTCTGCAATCTGAGGTGGTATCTCTTCAATTCTATTGAAGCTAAGGTCAAGATAGATAAGATTTTTGCATAAGAATATTTCGGATGGGAAAGATTTAAGGCCTTTATGGGTCAATTTAATAAATTGGACACTATCAGGATTTTGTCTAATTTCGGACAATTTTTTATAAGGTTTTAGTAATTTGTAATTAAAGTCATTTTGCGTCAATAAAGAAATGGTATAAAAGAAGAAAAGTATTGAAACAATTGTTTTCATTTGAATTGTTTTGCAAGAAGAGCAAGGGTTTTAGCTTTATCACGGTGGAGTTGGGAAGTGAGTTCTTCCGAAGAGGAGAATTTTCTTTCTTCTCTAATTCGGTCATAAATTTGAATAATTAATTCTTTTCCATAAAGATCAATGTTAATATCTAACAAATGGGCTTCTAACCTAAGGCTTTTTCCATTGAATGTAGGTCTTGTTCCAATATTGACCATAGCAGGATAAGCTTGATGATCTACTTTGATTATAGCAGCGTAAACTCCGTTTGGTGGGAGTAGTTTTTCTGATAAGTCTATGGCTATGTTGGCTGTGGGAAACCCTAATTTTGAGCCAAGGTGATCCCCATGGATAACCGTACCTATAATAGTATAAGGATAGCCTAATAAACGATTTGCCAGTTGAATGTTTCCATAAGTAAGAAGTTTTCTGATTTTAGAAGAACTAACAATGAGACCGTTTATTTCGACTGGCTCAAGCCGAATAAGTTGAATCTTAAGTTCGTTACATATTTTTTCAAGCGTCTCGCTGTTTCCTTCTCTATTTTTTCCAAAAGCATGATCGTGACCAATGACGATGACGGATGCATGAAAAACACGGTGAAGAATATCACGGACGAAATGTTCGGGGGGTATTTCTGCAAATTCAGTTGTAAAAGGTTGAAAATGAATATAGTCTGGTTTGAAAGGAAGGTAAGACAATAGGTGTATTTTTTCCTTGTTGGTAGTTAGAACTTTAACACTTTGGTCACCTTGGTAGAGAATGTTTCTTGGATGTTGTGCAAAAGTATATAAAAGTGAAGGAATTTGTTTCTCTCGTGCAATCGAATGTAGCCTATTTAAAATAGTTTGATGCCCTATATGGATTCCATCAAAAGTGCCTACGGTGATGGCAAGTTGGTTAGAGTGTAACTCGTGGATGTTATCTGGAGTTAAAGTTTTCATGTATAGATTGTTTGCAAAAATAATTTTTTCTTAGTGATAAAAGTTTTGATCTAAGACATTTCGTATTATCAGAAAATTTAATGATTTTGTTAGTTAGAGAAATTTCGATTACGTTTGCAAAAAAGATGTTATGAATTTGCATGAGTATCAAGCAAAAATGTTGTTGAAACAATATGGGGTTTTGGTTCCAGTGGGATATGTAGCAAGTAATTCTGAAGAAGCTTTGATGGCTGCTAAAAAAGTTTGGGATGAAACCAAAGTAGAAGGTTGGGCTATTAAAGCTCAAATTCATGCAGGGGGGAGAGGTAAGGCTGGTGGAATTAAAATAGCTCGCCATATGGAGGAAGTTGAGTTATTTTCCCAACAGCTTATCGGGAGCAAGCTAATTACTCCTCAAACTTCTGCGGAGGGTAAACTAGTACGAAAGATTTTGATCGAGCAAAACATATATTATCCAGGAGAAGAACAACCGCTGGAGTTTTATGTTAGTTTTCTGTTAAATAAAGCCCTGGAAAAATACATGTTTATGTATTCCATCCAAGGTGGCATGGAAATTGAGGTAGTTGCTGAGAAAAATCCCGAACTTATTTTTACTGAAATCATTGATCCTATGTTGGGTCTTATGCCGTATCAGGCTAGAAGAATGGCATATAATCTTGGTTTAAAAGGAGTGGCTTTTCAAAACATGGTTTCTTTTCTTCTGAATTTATACCGTGCGGCTATTTCTATAGATGCTAACCTTGTCGAAATCAATCCGGTTTTGAAAGCATCGGATGGTAAAATATTTGCAGCTGATGCTAAGGTGGTTATTGATAACAATGCGTTATTCAGGCATCCTGAGATTGCACAAATGGATGATCCTGATGAAATGGATTCACTTGAAAGAGAAGCTACGCACTATAAACTTAATTACATAAAGTTAAACGGCAATGTGGGTTGTATGGTTAACGGAGCAGGTCTAGCCATGGCAACGATGGATGTTATTAAGATGAGTGGAGGTGAACCTGCTAATTTTCTTGATGTGGGTGGAAGTGCAGATGTCGACAGAGTAGAAAAAGGTTTTCGCATTATTCTAAAGGATCCCAATGTAAGGCTGATTTTTGTGAATATTTTTGGAGGTATTGTTCGTTGTGATCGCGTTGCCAATGGTATTGTCCAAGCGTACAGGAACATTGGTGAGATACCTGTACCAGTGGTGGTTCGGTTGCAAGGAACAAATGCAGAAGAAGGAAAACAACTTATTGCTGAGAGTGGATTAAAAGTATATTCTGTAATTTACATTGAGGAGGCAGCTGAATTGATCAATAAATTATTGTCTTAATGGGGATAATGAGAAAAAATATTTTTGAGTTTGCGAATGGTGCGATAGGATAATAGATGCGGATTTAGTCGCATGTGATTGATTTGCATGTAAATATGGACAGCATGATCAAGTAAATCCAAGCGTTCAGTTATGTCTTCTACAGATTTTCCTCTTATCACGATACCATGATTTTGCCATAGACATATAGGAGATGTAAGCATAGTATGAGCCGTAGTATTCGCAAGCTTTTCAGAACCAGGTAGGGCAAAAGATAGAATGGAAATACCTTCAGGTAATCTGATAATAAGTTCTGGTAAAAGAGAAAAAAGCAATCGATTTATTTTGCGTTCTCCACGAAAAACGTTAACTTTAATATGGGATAAAGCTATAAGAGAAGGAATATGGGCATGAACAAGAATATGACTATCAATCGATTTTTTTTTAAGAGCATGATGGACAGCAAAATGTGTTCTCCATTCTGAAGTAGGCAAAATACCTTCAAGAGGAGCGTAAAGTTCTATATAGTTGGTATGAAAAACACATAAAACAACATGTTGTACTGGATCTTTAGCTATTTCACTCATCGAAGTTCCTGAAGCTGAGAGAACTAGAGCATGATTGGTGAGATATGTGTAAGGATTTTCCTTGAGGAAAATAGTTTTGTGGGGAAAATTGTCAAGAATGGAAATTTGAAAAGTATCTTTCCATGGGAAACGTAGAGAAATATTACCTCCTGTTGCGTAAGCCCAACCCCTATCGTGTAGATATGTTGCTAGCTGAGAGAAAGTAGAGGAGAATTCAATTTCTTGTTTAAAATTTAACATGTACCGTCTGAGTATATTCTTGATTGTTGATTATCAGTTTTAATAAATAGGTTCCTTCAGATAAGTGTGCAAGTGATATTCGTTTTTCATTAATTTCATTAAGATGCTCCCATAGTACAAGTTTTCCTTGTGGGTCATAAATTGACAAATAGCCAGATACAGGATTATTGGGGAAATGAATAAAGAAAATTCCATTGGATGGATTAGGAAATATTACAAAGGGAAGGGAAGAATTTTCGGCAATTGATAAGGGGTCTACAAGAAGTAAAGCAGAGTTAGAAGTGGCGTTCCCACATGTTCCATTCACTATGCATCGATAATAGCCTTGATCTGCAGGTGTAACATTGAAAATCTGTAGAGTTGAAGAATTAGCACCAGAAATATGGCTGTTGTTGGAGAGATTAACTCCATCTTTTTGCCATTGATAGGTGAGATTTGTGCCAGATGCAACCACTGTAAAAGTAGCATTGCTTCCTTCATTAATAGAAAGATTGGCTGGATGGGATGTGATGATGGTACTTGGATAGACAGTAAGTGTAGCATTGGAACTGTTAGTCGAACCACAGCTATTAGAAACCACACAAGAATAAGTTCCGGCATCTGCAGTAGTAACAGACGAGAGCATTAGGGTAGAAGAAGTGGCTCCTGGGATACTAATACCATCTTTTTTCCACTGATATTGAAGGGGTGATGAGCCAGAAGCATTAATACTAAAAGTAACATTGTTTCCTTGGCAAACTGATTGAGAGGTGGGTTGTGTAGTAATAGTTGGGGGATTAGAGAGTGTAAGAGTAGCGGGATTGCTTTCAGCATTACCACACGCATTGCTAACAACACAGGTGTAAGATCCTACATCTGATGAACCAACGGATGTTATGGTAAACGTTGAATTGGTAGCTCCATTGATATTGGTGCCGTTCTTTTTCCATTGATAAGATATGGGAGGGGTGCCATTCGCGGAAACTGTAAAACTTACCTGAGAACCTGGGCAAGCTGAAGTACTGGTAGGATGAGTGGCTATGGTTGCTGCAGTACAACCCACTGTTGAATTAATCACAAGATCATCAATCCAAAGCATAAACTTGCCACTTGATACGTGTTGAATGGCAAGATAAATGGTTTGGTTGTTGTAAGAAGAAAGATCGTAGGTAAATTGGGTCCATGTTGAGGGTGCTTGAACAGGATTGCTTCCACTTATGGGTGTAAAGCTAGAAGGATTATTATTAGTGGTAGAGACAAGTACTTTGAATTCATCATTACCCCATGTACCAGGCTTTGGGCTTAGGGCCCAAAAAGAGAAACTGGAATTGGTACCAAGTTGAATAGGGGGAGAAATAAACCAATCATTGCTAGCAGAACCATCGGCAGGACAGATGGACATTCCACAGCGAGAACCTCCATGAGCTACATCACCTTGAGATGCGGTCCAGCCACTTGCAACGGGATTCATGCACATCCATGCAAATGCAGAACCCTCATTGGGGAAATTGCAATCAGCACTTTGATAAGTAGGTTTGCCATCGCCATCGTAAGTTGTCCATGGTGTAAAATCGGTCGTATAATCAGTTGAATTTTCAAAGTCCCATGTGAAAGGAAAAGAATTAATGGGGGCGGTGAGGGTGGTAGCTTGTGCAGTAACACCTGTACTCCAATTGTAACTTCCTGTGTTACTCCATAACTTATAATAATAAGTTGTATTGGGAGATAATCCTGTATGTGAGAAAGATGTCGCCGATCCATAATAAATGACAGTCCCACCCCCTGGAATGTTTTGACCCGGTGAATAAGAGGTTCCATTTGCAGGGGTTCCGAAAGTGGGGGTGGTGGAATATGCTAGAAGTACTGGATTGTTACTGGAATTCAGATTCCAAGTTAGGTTAATTTGCGAAGAAGAAACAGCGTTAGCTGTAAAATTGGTTGGATTGGTATTATTTGGAAATTTGAAAGCAATGATGGTAGTTTTTTTTGTACTGGTATTTACACCCATGTAGGATGATGAAAACCAGAAAGTTTCTTCATCCACTGGATCAACCGACATAAGGGCATAATCGCCCCATCGATTAACGGAAGCTTGATAAGTTGTTCCATCAGCTATAGTATATTCACTTACATCAAAAACGCCTGAAGCATTCACATTTTCTGATGCTGTTTGTCCTGTAAGACGAAGTCCAGGATATAAATTCGAACTAGCGATACTATATGCGACGGCTATATCTTTATTTTTATTGATAGCAATACTTGCGTTCCATCTACTATTAGCATCTGGCTTATAGGTTCCACTTTGACGAATTTCCCACTGACCTGAGGTTTGATTCTTTTTCAATTCATACCAACGAATCCCAGCTTGCTGACTACCTACATCCACAGCATGACATGCTACGATTCTTTCGTCACCATTTCCAAAATTTCTGTATTTTACTGAGTACATAAGCATCTCACTAAGGGCATCCAATTTTTGTGTAGTGCCTTTTTGTGTAATGTCGTTCCAGTTAGTTCCAAAAACAGCATCAAAAGCAGGAACATTGATTTGCTGGATTCTTGAAAAGGTCGAACTCTGGGGATTGGACCAGTTAACAGTCAATGCATATAACCATAATTGATCAGACCCACCCCATGCATTATCGTTGATGGTTAAAAATAAACCAGGGGTTCCGCTTGGAGCAAATGTTCCATCGTTATCCACAGGCATGATACAATGAAATCCAGAAGCAGTAGAGGGGCGATAAGGGTTATCAAAGCCAACCATAGCAGGGTTACTACCTCCATTAAGCATGGTCGATCGATCAAAGACATATACATCTTTTCCTGAAGAATTATTGACAGCCATGTAATATCCATCGCGCCAAATACCAAATTTCATATAATCAGGCATATCGTCCACATCAAAAGACCATCGATACCATGTTCCTGTGGGATCACTTGAGGTGCTTACAGCGATAAGCATGTAATCGTTAGACCCTGAAACAGAAAATTCAGCCGCCAGCCATCTCTGAGCATTTTCATCATAAAGAATAATAGGATCACCATCGTTGTAAGAAGATCCAGTCACCCCACTGAACAATGTGTTATAATTAGTAGGACCTGCCACCGTATTTCCTTGTTTATTGTAAATCTTGTATTGAACATTATAGGCTTGAAAATAATGATTGGGTCCAACAGATCCATTAGCATCAGGAGGAAAACTACTATTATTAGGTCCGGCAAATTGCACAACAATTTGAGGTGTTGCTTTACTAGCAGGTAAAAAGTTCTGAAGAACAGGATCTACTTCTATAATTTCTTTCACATTAGGGTTAGGTTGCAACGGGGGTTTTTTAACATCTACCTTCTTACCTTTTTCTTTTGGAGGATCAATGCCAAGATCTCTCAAAGGTGGTGAAATATCAAAATATACGGGGTATTTAATTACACTAGGATATACAACTTCGACTCCTGTTGAGTTTTGGACAGAAATTGTTTTTTGATCGGTTAACACCTGCCCCATTAATCCTAGATACAGGACAAAACTGATGAAAAACAAACCCCTTTTTATCCACATAAAAGATTTTTTACAAAACTATATTACTTAATTGAAAAAATCAATTTTTTTATAAAAAAAACTAATTTAGCAAAAACAATTCATGCGTATCATTAATCTAGGAGAAAAAAATAGCCTTCTGCAACATTATGTTTACGAAATTCGGGACCGTGTGATTCAAAAGGATAGACTTCGTTTTCGTTACAATATGAAACGGATTGGTTTTATTATGGGATATGAGCTAAGCAAGATCCTAGAATATGAACCAAAACATGTCGTAACACCACTGGGTGAATGCAACATTCCGTTGGTTAAAAATTACCCAGTTCTTGCAACAATTCTACGTGCTGGCTTGGCTTTACACGAGGGTTTGTTAATGGCTTTTGATAAGGCTGATTGCGCTTTTGTGTCGGCGTATCGTAAGCATCACAAAAGCGGAAATTTTACGATTCAGATAGAATATATTAATTCCCCTTCTTTGCAGGATCGAGTTTTAGTTTTGTCCGATCCTATGCTTGCGACTGGTTCTTCCATTGTAATTTCACTGGAACAATTATTTAATTATGGTACACCACGAGAGGTTCATGTGGTTAGTGTTATTTCGTCTTTTTATGGATTACAATACTTAGAGAAACATTTTAGATTTGATTCCATGTACGTATGGACAGCAGCAATCGATGAAGAACTTAATTCACAAGCATATATTATTCCCGGTCTAGGTGATGCAGGAGATTTAGCATTTGGATCAAAAGATTGAGCATGAAATGGACTGTGATTTACGATACTTTTTTACATGTTATACGCACCATTAGAGCTACAAGGTTACGTAGTTTTCTAACCATCATGATCATAGCTTTGGGCATTACAGCATTGGTTGGCATCTTGACCTCTATTGAAGCAATCAAAGTTTCTCTGAAAAATAACTTTATGCTCATGGGGAGTAACACATTTACCATTACAAAGATTTCTTTTCAGAGAGAAGGACTTTTGGTTCGAAAAAAGAAAAAAATTCAGGAAAAAAAAATTACCCTCGAAGAAGCTCAAGATTTCAAAGATCGATTTGATTTTCCAGCTGTTGTTTCTTTATCGGTTCCTGTTCAATTTGCTGCTGTATGTAAATATGAAAATATTAAGACACATCCAAATGTAAGTGTTTATGCAGTGGACGAAAACTATTTTCTGACGGCAGGGCTTGAGATTTCTGAGGGTAGAAATTTTACAAAGAGAGAAGTAGACGGTGGACAGGTAGCTATTATTGGCAACGATGTTAATAATAAGTTATTCTCACAATTCAGTAACAGCAGTGTTATAGGAAGAACTTTTTTAATCTCTAACATCCCCTTTCAGATTATAGGTATACTAAAACCACAAGGAAGTAGCTTTGGTTTCAGCATGGATAACAGTTGTTTTGTCCCTCTTAAAACAGGAATTGATAAATTTACTGTTTCTGATGTTTCTCTTTCAATTCATGTCATGGTTTATCAGCTTGAACAAATGAATTTTGCTATAGAAGAAGCGAGAGGGATATTCCGAAATATTCGCAAATTAGCACCCGATCATCCAGACAATTTTGAAATTAGAAAAAGCGATTCTATTTTTCAAATACTTCTTGAGAACATTCAATATCTTACTATGGCGGCTACCTTAATCGGTGTTATAACATTGATTGGTGCTTCAATTGGTTTAATGAACATTATGTTGGTAAGTGTTTCAGAACGTACTCGCGAAATCGGGGTTCGAAAAGCTCTAGGTGCAACATGGAAAGACATACGAAACCAATTTCTATTAGAAAGTGTTTTTATTAGTCAGTTTGGTGGATTGCTAGGAATTCTACTTGGTATTGTTGTTGGAAATGCTATTGGATTATGGCTTGATACAGTTTTTGTAATACCATGGCTATGGGTTGGAGTAGCATTTTTGCTTACATCCATGGTAGGCATCCTTGCAGGTTCATATCCGGCCCTGAAAGCATCGAAATTACATCCAATAGATGCTCTGAGATATGAATAAATCCTATATAGTTTGTGTTTTTTTCTTATTAACGGCTTGTTCAACGTATCGTTATTTCCCAGAAAAATATCATATTATTGATCGAAAGATCATGGTCGATGATCGTAGCATAGATATTTACGACCTAGAAAATTTAACAAGGCAAAAAGCTGATAGAAAAATTTTAGGTGTGCGTTTTTACACGGGGATTTATTTACTAGGTTATACCCTTAAGGATAAATCATCTGAAAAGTTAAAAAAAATCGAAAGGAGAATAGAACGCAAAAAACAAAAGCACCCTGAAAAATATGTTAATCAAGCTAGGTTAAAGCAAAAAGCCAAGTCAAGTCTTAAAAGTTGGATGATGAATGTGGTAGGAGAACCCCCATCTTTTTACGATTCACTTTTGTCCAAAAGAGATATGGACAATATGGTTTTGTATATGAAACAAAAGGGTTTTTTTGATGTACGTGTTTACGACAGCATTAAGCCTATCAAAAAGAACAAAGTTCAGTTGATTTATACTGTTAATGCAGGGTCTCCCTACATTGTTAAAAGTATTGAAAGAAAGAGTGAAGATGTTTACATGAACAGTTTTCTTCAGCAGTATTTACCTCAATCACTTTTACGCGAAGGAATGAGGTATGACGAAGAGGTTATGGATAATGAAAGAACTTTAATTACTAAGGAATTGCGACGAAACGGTTTTTTTCAATTTAATAAAGATTACATACGATTTTTTATCGATACATCTTCAAAACATAAAACAGTCAATATAGAACTACGAATTCTGATGCCTAAGAAGAATGAACAACATGTGCAACACGAGCGTTATAAAATAGGGAACATTTATGTTGATCTTAATTTTTCTTTTACTCGAAATGATTCTTCCTTAAGAGATACCTTACTTTATTCATGGAAAAGAAAGAACGGACGACTTGATAGTATTTATTTTATTTATGATGATAAATTGTTTTTAAAACCTGCTACTGTCTCTAACAGGTTGTTTTTTTCAAAAGGAAATTGGTTTAATGAAGATGATGCCATAAGAACCATTGATGCTTTGAATGGTTTAAATTGTTTTCGTTATGTAAATGTTCGCTACTTAGCCGCACAAGATGTAGATCATTCCGAGGCAGGAACTTTAGATACTTATATCGAACTCACGCCTATGATACGAAATTCCATTAATATTGAAATGGATGCCACCAACAACGCAGGTAATTTGGGCATGGCCGGTAGCTTTGTATACAGAAATAAAAATTTATTTGCCCGAGCACAGCAATTCTCAATTTCTGCCCGCGGTGGGCTAGAGCTTCAAAGATCTTTTTTTGAAGAGGATACAACACAAAAAATTGTGAAAGTACTTCCTTTCAATTCTGCTGAATACAATTTTCAGGCGAATTTGATGGTTCCCCTCAGTAGTTCCCTGTTTGCTCGTTCTGCTCGTCCAATGATGCGTTTTGTCAGTGGTTTTCACTATCAACTTCGCCCCAGTTATTCTAGATATATTACCACATTAAGTGCTTCATTGGAATACAAGGAATCATCATATCGATATATTCAAGTATATGCCCCTCTCAACTTGGTTAAGGTTAATCCTGATTCAATTTTTAAAGCTTTGCTCATGGAATTCCCTAAACCTTTACGATATAGCTATACAGACCACTTAATTCCTTCCATGGGACTTTCCGTTGTGTTTAATAATCAGGATGCTAAATCTCGCTTTTATTCATATAGACGTACGAATTTTGAAATGGCTGGAATTACATATTGGATCATATTTGGATTTAACAGCGCTATGCAGAATGAGGTTTATAAACTACTTGATATAGCTTATAGTCAGTATTTGAAACTTGATCTTGATCGTCGCTATTATTATCGAATTGGTGAAAAGCAGTTAATGGCTTTTAGGTTATTTGCTGGGTTGGGTTTTCCTTTTGGGAATAGCATCATTTTACCTTTTGAAAAAAGTTATTCGGCATCAGGTGCAAATGACATACGTGCATGGAAATTCAGATCGCTCGGTCCGGGCATATACAACGATACAACGGTTCTTGACAGAACCGGTGATATTTCTTTGATTTTGTCATATGAATATCGTTTCCCCATCTGGAGTTGGTTCAAAGGTGCTCTTTTTGCTGATGCAGGCAATGTTTGGCTGTGGAGAAAAAACAATGAATTTCCAGGTGGAGAATTTTCAGCATCTTTTTACAAACAGATTGCTTTAGGAACTGGTTTTGGCTTAAGAATGGATTTCGATTTTCTAGTTGTTCGTGTCGATGCAGCTATACCTATCCGCGATCCTGTTAAACTACCTCCATTTCTTCCTTTTAAAGAAAGTATTAAAAAAGTGAATTTTAACCTTGGAATCGGATATCCTTTTTAAGGTTTTCTTTGTTGAAGTAGCCAAAAAATGTTATTTATATCGCCAAAAGCATATTTCCAAGAATCATGACCCACTCCATCATAAATGATAAACTCAGCCAGGATGCCCCCACAACCTCGTATGGCATTTACCATGTTCATAGTTCGTGCAGGAATGACCACTTTATCATCCGAACCATGAAAAGCTTTGATAGGAATATTTTTAAGCAGGCAAGCTTTATTCTCATCGCCACCTCCACATACGGGCATAGCAGCAGCAAAAAAATCAGGACGTCTGCATAAAGCATCCCATGTTCCAAAGCCCCCCATACTTAGCCCGGTAACATAAATTCTGTGTGTATCAACAGGAAGCACTTTGATAAGCGAGTCAAGAAGATCAAACACCGCTTTTAATACATTAGATGGTTCGGATGGCATGGTGTGAGAAACAAGTTTCCACGAAACTTCAACCCATCTCTCGTTGGGTGGGCATTGTGGAGCAAGAAAAATAAATGGATGATTCTGCATTATTTCTGGCCTGAAAAAATAATGTGAATGGGTCAATTGGGCTTTATTGTCCTTGCCACGTTCACCCGCACCATGTAGAAACAAAATAAGAGGATATGTTGTAGAATCACCTGCGGGCACGAACAAACGATAAGGTAAAATATAACCTTTTTTTTGGAAAACGAATGGCTTTATCAGCGTATCGAGAGATTGTGAAGAGACAGAAAAAGACAATAGAAAAAACAAAGCATAGACCCAGCGAACCATGATTAACTTTTGAGAAGCTTTTCAATCTCCTCAACATCAGCTCTGAATCTTTTATCAGTTTCCATAAGATTTTTCACTGTTTTTATAGCATATAGGACGGTGGAATGGTCTCTTCCACCTAATTCTTTGCCGATTGACTCCATGGACTTTTTGGTGTAACGTTTGGCCAGATACATGATAATTTGTCGTGCTTCTACCAATTCTCTTTTTCGTTTTTTGCTCAAAACTTCAGTAGGGGATATATCAAAATATTTACAAACAATCTTATATATGGTTTCAAGGGGAATTTCTTCCTTAACAGTTTTGGTGTATTGTTCAATAAGAGATTGAGCAAATTGGACAGTGATAGGAGTTTGATTGAATGAGGAATGAGCAATGAGAGAGATAAGGATACCTTCAAGTTCACGTATGTTCGAGATGATAGATGAAGCGATATATTCAATCACATTTTCTGGCATCTGGATACCATCCCGCTCAATTTTTTTCCGGATAATCGCTATCCTCGTTTCAAGGTCTGGTATTTGCAAATCGGCTGTCAATCCCCATTTAAAACGAGATAGAAGTCTTTCTTCAAATCCCTGCAGATCAGAAGGAGGCTTGTCAGCTGTTAAAATGATTTGTTTTCCTTTCTGATGCAGGGTGTTAAAAATTTGGAAAAATACCTCTTGCGTTTTAGGTTTATTATTAAAACAGTGAACGTCATCTAGAATAAGAACATCCAACATTTGATAGAAATAAACAAAGTCGTTGATAGAATTGTCTTTGAGAGCATCAATAAAATGGTTTAAAAACTCTTGGGCTTGAATGTAGTAGACAATCTTATCGGGGAAATTCCTTTTAATCTCAATTCCAATAGCGTGAGCCAGGTGAGTTTTTCCAAGCCCTGCGTCACTATAAACAAAAAACGGATTGAACGATGTTTTTCCAGGATTTTTAGCAATAGCAAGTCCTGCCGAACGAGATAGGCGATTGCAATCTCCTTCGACAAAATTTTCAAAATTTAAGGTTTCGACAAGATTTGAATTGATTTTTACTTTTTGAATACCTGGTACGATAAAAGGATGAATGCTTTTGCCTTGAGCCGATAAAATTTGGGGAGGTATGTCGACAGGAGGATTATAGATTACCTGCTTTTCATTGCTGGGTAGCTGGATGGATGTGTGGTTTTCTTGGGAATTTATGAGCTTTATTTTGTATGAAAGTTTTGTTCCACTGCCAAATACACTGCGTATAGTCTTTTTGAGTAAATCAATATAATGCTCCTCTATCCATTCGTAATAAAATTGACTAGGTACCTCTATAGTGAGTGTATTGTTTTCGAAAGATACGGGGTGAATGGGTTTAAACCATGCTTCGAAGCTCCGATCATCAATATTGTCTCGTATGATCTCCATGCATTTTTTCCACTTCCCCGTTAATTCGTTCATCATGAACCTTTTTTAATAATTTAAATCAATCTATTAAATGATACAAATTTGGACTGACAAAATAAAAGGAAAAAAAGTGAAAAAAAAAGTTTTTTCATCCTTGTTTTTTTAAAAAATTTGTATAAGAATTCACTCCAACTAAATCACCCAAGAAGTTGAACATCATGTCCACAATGGTAAGCTGAACTCCGTAAGCACCATTCTGAGTAATAATAATCGTTTTTCCATCGGAATTGCGTAATTGAATAGGTTTTTGTAAGAGAGTATGACTATGACCCCCAAGAATAAGATCAATGTTTTTGCTTTTTTTTGCCAAATCAAAGTCACCAATAGAGTTTGATGAGGTGTCTAAACCTAGATGACTTAAACATATAACCGCATGACACTTTTTCTTTTTTTTCAGAAAATGAGCAAAGTATGCTGCTGTGATCTCAGGATCTTTGTATTTCACTTCTCCTAGCAATTTTTTTTCAATCAATCCATCAGGATTAAGAAGAAGAGAGAAAATACCGATTTTGATGTGATTAAATCGATAAATGATATATGGTTTTATGATTTGACTTAGTTTTGTTTTAGAAAAATCATAATTGGATGACAATACAGGAAATCTGGCAAATTTTAAAGCTTCATAAAGACCATCAATACCTCCATCAAATTCATGATTTCCAATAGCCATGGCATCGTATTTCATGTCGGACATGAGTTTCATTTCGAGTTCGCCTTTATAGAAATTATAATAGGGAGTGCCTTGAAAAACATCTCCAGAATCAAGTAATAGCGTAGGATATCCTTCCGCGCGTAGCTTATTGACAACAGCGGCTCGTGCTGCATAACCTCCTCTGCCAGGGTATTTAGGATGATTAAGAGGAAGTGGTTCGATTTGGCTATGTGTGTCGTTGGTGTGAATGATGCGGATGGTTTGCGTACCTAATTTATTGGCTTTTGCCTCTAAAAAAGAAAATGTAGAAGAAGCTAGCAAGGTTAAAGATGTCTTGAGAAAATCCCTTCTATTCATGATTTGTTATATATTTTATTCTACCATCCTTTTTGCCCTCAATGTGAATGTTTTTTTCTTGTAATTTCCTAAGATAAATGATAAAAGCATCGCGTAAAAGCACTTGAACTTCCGTTACCCTTGTTGCATCTTTCAATAGGTTCAGTCCATCCCCCCCAGCAGCAAGATAATTGGATGTAATAACATTGTAAATTGCATTCTCTTCTAAAGGAAATTCATTAATATAAGCTTTTGTGCAAATATTTGCTTCGAATATGAGTCTAGCCCCTGCTATGGGCATTCCACCTTTTCCTGCTATAAAATTAAAAAGTCTCTGCATATCTATTCCTTTGAGTTGTAATATAGCAATAGTATTATCAAAAGGCATGAGTCGATAAATATCTCCTACAGTGATTTGTCCTTTTTTCAGTTCTGTTCTGAATCCTCCGTTGTTTAGTAAAACCATGGTTGGTAAATTTTCTAACATGTCATGATGATATTCTTTTACGTATTCGAGCAAAGCATCACAAAAAAAGTTTCCCAACGTACTTTCAGGTTGTCCCTTTTCCAAATTAGTGGTTGCAAAACCTATAACTTCACTCATCAACGAATCAATCTGTCTTTTATATGGCAAATATGACTGAACAATTTTCTCATCCCTTCCCAAACTATCTATAATGATCAACGTTTGAGTTTCGAATTTATAAACCGATCGTACATGACATGAAGTTAGACTTAAGAGCAAAAAAAGAGTAAAAATGTTAAAATATTTAACCATTTTTATACAAAACACGTTTAAATTCAAATGGACGATAAAATTACATTTTTTCAAATGTAAAATAACTCGGTGTAATTTTTTTTAGTAATTTATATTTGATTTAAATTATATCATTGGTTAAACTTTTTTAAAATTTAAAGTAGCTATAAGATATTTTAATCTAAATAAATAAATTATAAAATATATTTTTTAATACTAATAAATTTATTAAATATATGAAAATGCATTATGATTTGACAAAAATTATTATATAAAAATCCCAACAAAATACTATTTTTCCTGTACCGAAAGGAGAGAAAACAAAATATATATTTAGGAAAAAATTATGAGGAAATCGTGCTCATTTTGCGTTTTCGTAATAGGAGTAGTGTTTTTTTTGATTGCTGGTAGTGAAGCACCTGGCGATAGTAGTGAAAACATTAAGGCAAGGCAATTGGTTTCAATAAATACACAACATCTTTATCATCTTCCTCTTGGTTATAGTTCTGGTTCTAATGCTATTTTCTGCATTTCATTTCAGGATGGGATCGTAAGTAGTTTTTACGCAGTACAAAAACCTTTTCGTTTTTTGATGGCACCCATTGTTCAGGGACAATTGATTCAGAAATATTTATCGACACCTGAAGAATTATCGACGTGGAAAGGGATTGAAGGTAAGTTTATTGTGAGCATCATTGAAGATAACAATGCTGATTTATATGTAGTTAGATTTAGCAATGGAAGTTTTAGTACGCCCGAAAAACTATCGTTTAATTCTCCCTACAACGAAGTTATGGGTTCTTTTAACAGCGATGGAATGAAAATATATTTTTCCTCCAACAGACCTGGTGGTTATGGGGGATATGATATTTATGAGACTGAATGGGATGGTAAGAAGTGGACGGAACCAAGGAATTTGGGTGCACCTATCAACTCGGCTGGCGATGAAGTTGCACCTTTTCTGCTCAAAGATGGGGTTACACTTTATTTCAGTACACGCTCGGATGCAAAAAAAGATTTTGATATTTATGTGTCAACTTTCTCTGACGAAAATGTGTCTTGGGAGGTTCCTGAACCCTTGTCTTTTCCCGTAAATACGAAAAGTGATGATTTGTTTTTCCGGATGTCACCCGATGAAAGTCGGGCCATCTATTGTTCTGAAGGAAAAGAAGGATATGGAATTTATGAACTCATATTCAATTAATTAAACTGCATTTGATATCGAGCAGATAATTTCCTCAAGTTGATTAGCGCATATCTCATCCTACCGAGGGCAGTGTTGATGCTTATGTTGAGCGTAGCTGCAATTTCTTTGAAACTCATCTCCTCGTATATTCGCATTCGTACAATTTCTTGTTGTTCGGGTGGTAGAAGTTTCAATAATTCTCTGATTTGCTCATAAGATTCTTGTTTAGATATTATCTGGTCTATATTCATGGAGTTGTCGCGAATAATGTCATTTATATCGTAGGACTCATCTTCGGTTTGTAACACGGAAGTTTCATAGTGCAGTGAAATGCTTCGAAAATGATCCATCACTAAATTATGTGTAATGCGCATAAGCCAATGAGCAAACTTGCCTTGGTGTTGATAGGAATTTTTTTTCAAAGTTTCAATGACTTTGAAAAAAACATCTTGAAGCATATCCAATGCGAGCTCCCGATTTTTTGTGATTGAAAGAAGATAAGAGTAAACTTTTGGCTTATACCTTTTAAATAAAATTTCAAATGCTTTGTGATTACCACTTTGAAACAATTCTATCAAAGCATCATCGCTCAAATCTTGCCAATTCATACTTTAAGAATTTGAGCGTAGATGTGCTTCGATAGAATGTTTTCTAATTAGTTAGACGCAAAATTAAAAAAAAAGTTACGTTAAATAACAACAATTTTGTTTTTTATAGCATAGGCCATAAGTGCAATGGAGTTTTTAGTATTTGTTTTAGCCATAAGGTTTGCTTTGTGATTGAGAACAGTTCGTTCACTAATACAGAGAGCTTCAGCTATTTCTTTATTGCTAAGACCTTCGCATAATAGTTGTAGAATTTCTTTTTCACGTCGAGTAAATTGGATTTTTTCAACTTCAATGGGAGTATGCTTTTCTTTTTCTCGTGATATTTGACGTGTAAAATATTCAAAAAGCTCTTCCGAGAAATAATATTTTCCATTCATGACGGCATGAATAGCTTTTTCTAAAGTTTCTTTGCTGATATTTTTAAGCAAGAAACCTTTAGCACCTGCTTCCATCATGCTTTCTATATAGTCATCTTCTCCAAACATAGTGAGAGCTATTACTTTTAAACTGGGTGTTTTTTTCAAGGCAAGCCGGGTAGTTTCGATTCCATCCATGTCGGGCATGCGTATGTCCATGAGCACTATATCAGGTTGGTTTTGGATTAAGTCGAGAAGGAATATGTTTCCAGATGGGTATTCACCAATCACCTTGACTTGTGGCATTTTCGACAAAACCATTTTAACGCCGTTGCGAAAAAGTTCATGGTCGTCAACGATTGAAATTTTGATCACATCATCTATGGTGTTCATATTTACTTAAATTACAATGTGACTTCTAATTTAAATGAAAAACCTTTTCCAGGAGAAGAAGATACAAAATAGTTGGCGTTGATAGATTTAATTCGACTGATGATACTTTTTAAGCCAAGGCCAGTGCTTTCTTGTTGAAGGATTAATTGGGGATCAAATCCTATACCATCGTCTTTGTAGAAAACATAAAGCTTTTGTTCCTGTTGAATAAGCAAGATATTGATATTTTCAGCGTTAGCATGTTTGAGTGTATTGTTAATAAGTTCGCTGATGATTCTAAAAAGTATGAGTTCGAGGTCTGAATTAATCCTTTCTTTTTGAATATCGTATTCAAAATGAATGTTGATGGTGTTGGTTTTATTTATTTTTTCGCAAAAGTGTTCGATAGCTTTAATCAGTCCGTAATCATTAATAATGCTAGGCATGAGGTTATTTGCAATTTGTCGTATATTCTGAATAGATTCGTCAATAATTTCGTGAATATGTTGTAGTAAGTCTTCTTTTTCCTGACGGGTAATATCGCCTGATAGTTCTCCAACATAGAGTTTTAATGTTGAAAGAAGAGGGCCTAAGCCATCATGGAGTTCCCTTGCAATTCTTTGACGTTCTTTTTCTTCTCCTCTAATGGCAGCACTTAGCATCTTTCTTTCTAGTTCAATACGATCTGTAACGTTTCTAACAACGCTCAGGATAAGCTTTTCGCCCCTGTAGTTTACCAATCGACTGATGAATTCGACTTTTAGTATTTTTCCCGATTTGGTAACATGTTCGGATTCGAATTGATGAAAACCTTTTTCATAGATGATACGTCGATTTTCAGAGACTTTATCTTTGTATGCTTCAGATTTGATTTCAGTAATTTTTTTTCTAAGTAATTCTTCGCGGGTATATTCAAGTTCTTTGCATGCAGCTTCATTTACTTCAATAATGTTTTCATCTTCGTCGGTGACAAAAATAGCGTCACCACTGCTGTTAAAAAGTTTTTTAAATCTGTCTTCTGAGTCAGCAAGAGCTTTTGAAACCTTGCTGAGTTGTCGTTTGCTTTTGAGTATTTCCCGACTTATTTTGTAAAGTCGGTCAGTGGTAAAATAGTACACAAATCCAACCATGAAAACAATGGCAAAAATGGAAACGAGCATAATGCCCTTCAGAGCATTTTGACGTATATCTTCCAGTTCAACTGATGGATTTATGCTATAAATGATAAACAAGTCGAAAGGAGGAATATATTTAGCATAATAAAGTTTTTGATTGTTGTTAAATGTATATATTTTTTGGGGATTTGAGCTCACTTGCTGCAGTTTGATGGAATCAACCTCACATTTTTTGTCTCCAGAATGAAAGTAAAGAGTTCCGTGATGGTCGACAATACAAAGTTGTCCTGTTTTCCCCGTAACGAAATGAGACAAAAATGGTACGAGTTCATCGAAATTTTTTTCTTTGAGACCATAATAAAGCATGCCAACAACCGAATCGTTAATCAAAATTGGCTTATAGCAAGTGTAAAACCAGTCCTTTACTACGAAAGCACGTCCTTCATAAGTTTGCTTTTTAAGTACGGTCTGTGAAATCGGGTTGTTCAGTGGAATAAAAGTAAAAAAAGCACGTTTTTGGTTAGTTTTCAAGACTGTGGTGCTAATTCTAGCAAAACCACTGTCAAATCTCTGAAAAATAGTAAGAGTACCTCCATAAAGTTGTTGAAGAGAATCAATCCATGTAGTATCTCCAATCAAATCGCGGTTTTTGATTTTCCATTTTAAGAGTTTTGATTGAATAGATTGACCCGTGAATTGATTTTCGAGTGTAATCGAAAATTTCTCGTTGGTAAATTGAATGGGAGAGCTAGAAAATGTACGATAAAATAATGTAATAGACTTTTTCACTTCTTCTTGTTTACGCAACGCTTCACGTTGAAAAAAAAGATCCAAAAGTTTAACTTTTAGAAAAATGTCTGACTTTAAATTTTCCGTCGAACGATTGATGGTGTATTTATAATACCAAAGAGAAGTGAACACAACGATTCCTACAATGGCAATAGCAATGGGTAATATGAGTTGAATGCGCAGAGGTAATGTTTTTTTCACTTTCATGAGTTAAAATTACAAGTTTTCAGCAAAGTCCAAACTGATGAAATTTATGATTTCTTGCATAAAACTGAAAGTTTATTTTGGTACAAAACTGCAATGAATAGAAAAATTTTTGGTAGAAAAATGCTTAAAAATTCGTATAGAACTGCTATCAGCAGGAACTGAGTCCAACGTAATTTTATTTCAGAAAGTTTAACCCAAAAACAGAGAATTATGGAAACAAAAAAGAAAATTTTAGTAGTTGATGATGACATGGATGTCATCACCATGGTGAAGGCCATTCTTGAAAAAGAGAATTACGTGGTAGTTTCGGCCATGAATAAAAAAGAAGGATTAGAAAAGCTAAGAAAAGAAAAACCAGACCTTGTAATTCTCGATGTTATGATGACGACGTATTTTGAAGGTTTTGAAATGGCTCGTGAAATGCTTGACAATCCCGAATTTAAACACATTCCATTCTTGATTCAGACATCGATCGACGTACTTATAACAAGTAAAGTTGCTGTTCAAGAAATGGCACGTGAGTTTAGAAAAGATCCAAACTTTAAGGATTTGCAGGTATTACTTGTAAAGAATATCATTGATGGAACAGCAGGTATCGATTATCTGGCAGAGGATGGTAAATCTTATTGGTTCAATGTAAATGGTTTTATCAGGAAGCCTGTTGAAGCAAGCAAGCTTTTGGAAGAAGTTAGGAAATTTTTGAACTAAACAACATGTTTGTTCAAATCAAAGAGACAGCTATGAAAGAGAAAATTCTCGAAATACTAGAAAAATATCCCGAAGGAAAACCTGAATATCTCATAGCGATTTTGCAGGACATCCAGGAAGCCATGGGATATCTATCGAGGGAAGCTATGGAAGCGGTATCGCGCCATACTTCCCTTACTCCTGCAAAAGTATTTGGAGTGGCAACATTTTATAATCAGTTTAGGTTCAAACCTCTTGGAAAGTACCACATTCAAGTATGTCGAGGTACTGCATGTCATGTGTTGGGGTCTGCAACTGTGCTAGAACATTTGGAAAAATTGATTGGAATTAAAGCTGGAGATACCACACGTGATGGTCTTTTTAGTTTGGAAGTTGTAGCTTGCCTCGGTGCATGCGGATTAGCACCAGTCGTCACTGTAAACAATGTTTTTTATGCCAGTGTAGATCAGCAAAAAATTGAAGAAATCATAAAAACTTGTCGTCATGAACAAAATGCCTTGGTTGAACAATGAAATCAATGAAAAGGAATTAAAATGGCTTATTTCTGAAACCATTTTGAGAGATGTCAATAGTACATCTCGTGATGAGCGTGTTCGCAAAATTCTTAGTTTGCTCAGGCATGAAGAAGTGAAAAGACCAGTAGTTTTTGTGGGAATGGGCACATGTGGATTGGGGGCTGGTGCCGATAAAATATGGAATAGCTTAGAAGAGATTGTTAGAAAAAATAATCTTTCAATAGATATTCTTTCTACTGGTTGTATTGGAATATGTGCTCTTGAGCCAATTATGGACGTCGTGATTCCTGGTAAATATCGACTTTCCTTTGCTCAAGTTAGGCCTGATCAGGTTGATTATATTTTAAATGAACTCTTGAAAGGGAATCTTCCAACTCCTGATTTGGTGCTAGGCCAAATTCCTATTCCATGTTCTACACCATGGGATGGAGTACCCTTGTTATCAGATCATCCATTTTTTAGAAAACAGAAGCGAATCGTTCTAAGTAACTGTGGAATTATCAACCCATTAGATATTTATGAATACATTGCTAGAGGTGGTTTTAAAAGTTTCGTTAAGGCCATTACACATTTTACACCTGAGCAGGTTTGTGAAGAGATAGAAAAGAGTGGACTCAGAGGTAGAGGAGGTGGAGGTTTTCCGACAGGTAAAAAATGGAAATTTGCCCTTGAGGCAAGTGGATCGCAAAAATATGTTGTATGTAATGCAGATGAAGGGGATCCAGGTGCTTTTATGGACAGGTCGGTCATCGAAGGGGATCCGTACAGATTAATTGAGGGTATGCTCATTGCAGCTTATGCTATTGGAGCTACCAAGGGTTATGTTTACATACGTACTGAATATCCACTTGCTATTAAGCGATTGGAACATGCATTGAATGAGGTAAAATCTTTAAATCTTTTGGGGGAGAACATCTTAGGAACGGGTCTAGATGTACATATTTCGATTAAGAAAGGAGCTGGTGCATTTGTGTGTGGAGAGGAGACAGCCTTACTTCACAGTATTGAAGGAAAGCGTGGCATGCCTCGTCCCCGGCCTCCGTATCCTGTTCACAGTGGTTTGTTTGGTTGCCCAA
>JAOAAK010000018.1 GCA_026418905.1 Bacteroidales bacterium
AAAAATTAAGCTCTCCATCTGAGTCTCGTGGGAAATATATAGCCATTGCCCTGTGTCATTGAGATATAAAATAGGCTTGTTTTTCGCGATTTCATTTATGCCCACAGGGGTAGCTATGTATTTTACGTAAACAGCCACAGAATCAGATGGATTATCACTTACAAAAAACGTATATCGTATAGTGCTTACACCCAAATGACCCATCGGTTTGTATTCCCCCCAGAAACTATGATCGTCAGTAGTGTGAGCCGGGATTGTAATAGCATCGGGAGAAACATATACGGTCGGTATGTAACACTGCCCCCAGCAAAAAGTGTTTTCACTTCCAGGTACTATTTGAATTTCTGCTTTTTTAACTTTAACAGGAAGATTCTGATTGGTTTGGTTAGTGACATAAATATGAATTACAATAGTCGTATATAAGCCTGAATCACCATAGACTACTATTGTATCGTTCGGATTTAAGAGCCCTCCAGCGTAAGACAAAGAAAGACTTTGCTGAGCAAGCAAAGCCAAACTAATAAATATTCCTATGCTAGTGAATAAATTTTTCATCATTTTTTTTCAAATATATTTATTTATTTAAAAATGTATATTATCTTTGAAATGAAAACGAGAAACATATGAGAAATTTTATTGTAGTTGTAATTCTATCTTTTTTTTGTTTGAACCTCAAAGCTCAAACAATTGTCAGTACTCAACCTTCCAATAAAAACGTTATTCTTGAAGAGTTTACTGGGATCCACTGTCCTTATTGTCCAGATGGGCATAAAATAGCTAATCAATTAATGGCGAACAATCCAGGAAGGGTTTTCGCTATCAACATTCATCAGGGAACATATGCTGCTCCATCGAGTGGGGAACCCGATTATCGTACACCTTTTGGAGATGCACTGGCAAATCAATCCGGTTTAACAGGATATCCAGCAGGCACAATTAATCGTCATGTATTTACCAGTCCAACTCCTATGACCCCTGGAAAAACAGCCCAGAGTCGTGGAAACTGGACAAATTGTACTAATCAGATTCTAGCTATGCCCTCTCCTGTTAACATAGCCATTGACGTTTCGCTGAATTACCAAACTCGAGAATTAACTTTGTTGGTAGAAGTTTATTACACAGGTAACGCTGATAGCTCAACCAACAAATTAAATATTGCAATTTTGCAAGACTACGTAAAAGGACCTCAAGCTGGCTCAAGCTTAAATCCTTCTTATGTCACACCTGATGGACAATATTACCATATGCACATGCTTCGAACCTTCCTTACCGGTCAATGGGGCTGGACAATACCTCAAACAACCGCAGGTACTTTCTGGGATACTACTATCACTTATATAGTTCCAACTGCATATCATTCCATTCCTGTGGATCTTGGCAACTTAAAGGTAGTTGCATTTGTTTCCGAAGGAAAACAAGAAATATTGACTGGAACTGGTAAAAAAGTTCCCTCTCCACCATTAGATGCCTCCATCATTGGAATAACCAACGTATCTAGCCTTGCATGCGAAAGCACATTAAATCCGAAATTTCGTATTAAGAACGAAGGAACTGATACCATATATTTCTACGAAATTGAATACGGAATCAGAAATTTTTCTCAAAACACAATTCTTTACAACGATACAATACCACCTAATCAAACTCATATACTTGATTTACCTGGTTTTCAAGCGGCTAATGGTTATAATCCTATTTACGTAAAGGTAAATAATCCCAATGGTGGAATCGACGGACGAACTTTCAACAACGAGTATGAAATCAAAGTAACACGGTTCTTCCAGCAACTAACACCCCCCTATACCCAAAATTTTTCCAGTACAACTTTTCCACCAGTCAATATGAGTATTGAAGATGTGAATCAATGTGGCAGGCCATGGAAACGTTCATCTGCTGGTGGTGGATCTGCCTTAGTTGAATTTTATTACATTGAAGAAGGAAAAGAAAACAATTTATACCTCCCTTCTTTTAACTTTTCTAATTTACAACAAGTTGGTTTGGCTTTTAAGTTAGCTCATAGAATGTATAGTTCGGAATATATCGACAAACTTTACGTGGAAGTATCTACCGATTGTGGAAACTCATGGACTACCGTATGGTTTAAACAAGATCCAAATCTTGCCACTAACTCTTCACCATATACTAATGCATATACCAGTCCAGCCACCTCTGACTGGAGAGATGAATTTATCAATCTTTCCAATTATGCCGGGCAGTCTAATGTGCTCATTCGTTTTAGAGCAGTCAGCGGCTATGGCAATAATTTGTTTGTCGATAACATCAATGTCTCTGAAAACGTTTCTATTTTCGAATTAGGTAACATCCAAGTTGCTTTATATCCTAATCCTACTTCAGATAATCTTTCAATTCAATTTGATAACATCACCAACGAAAATATAAGAATACAGATTTACTCTGTAACGGGGAATGTAATTTTTGATAACACTTATTTTATCAGTGCATCTACCATATCTATTCCAGTCAAAGAACTACCCGAAGGAGTTTATTTTATAAACTTAATCTCTAGCCAGAATTTCACAACTAAAACTTTTGTGATTCAACGTTAAACTTTGTTTTCTATAACTAACTATATAGAGTTTTTAGCTAGCTTATTTAACTAAAGGAATTAGTTTTTTCTTCGTTAGGTAATAAAAGAATATTGCAACGATAGCACCAACAGTCATTCCTCCAATTACATCAAAAGGATAATGTTGGCCAAGATATATGCGACTATATCCGATGAGGAAAACATATAACAACAAGGTAAAGAAAAAAATTTTCTTTCTTCGAATTTGTCTCATTAACCATAAAAAAACATATGTTGCAAATGCTGTGCTATTAGCTGCATGTGATGAAATAAAGCCATATAATCCTCCACATTTATTATTGACCAGGTGAATATGTTCTTTTAAATTCAAGTTGTGACATGGCCTATAGCGCTGAAAAACGTTTTTAAACAAATGAACGGATGCTTGATCGGTTACAGTAATAAGGAAAATACCCCCTAATAAGATAATCCAACCGTGTCGAGGATATTTTTTAAATATCAACCAAATAAAAAACATATAAAAAGGAATCCATACATATTTATTGCTTACATACCAGAAGAAGACATCAGCCCACGAAGTATGATAACGATTAATCCATAAAAATAAAGTTATGTCTACATATTCTAGCCATTGAAGCATATTTATTCATTTAAGAGTTTCCACAAAGTATCTTTCAGCTGCATCAAACCTTCTCCAGTACGACTAGAAATAAACACCGGATTAAATTCAGATAATTCCAACTGCCACTTTCTTCTCTTGAAATTATCCAGCAAATCCGCTTTTGAAACAGCAATTAGTCTTTTTTTTAATAATAGAGATGGATTATACAAGTCAAGTTCGTTTAACAAAACATGGTAATGATGAATCGGATTTTCAAGATCTGCCGGGATGAGAAAAAGCAAAATACTATTTCTTTCAATATGGCGAAGAAAACGAAGACCCAAGCCCTTTCCTTCATGAGCTCCTTCTATAATACCAGGTATGTCGGCCATCACAAACGAAAAATAATCGCGATAAGGTACTACACCTAGCTGAGGAACAAGAGTCGTAAAAGGATAGTCAGCGATCTTAGGTTTTGCAGCTGAAAGTACAGAAAGCAAAGTAGATTTACCTGCATTAGGAAACCCTACCAACCCTACATCAGCAAGTAATTTGAGTTCGAAAACAAACCAACCTTCTTGTCCTTCTTCACCAGGCTGGGCAAAACGTGGAGTTCGTAAAACAGGACTTTTAAAAAAATCATTTCCTTTACCACCTCTACCTCCTGGCAACAAAATAAATTCTTCACCATCTTTATTAATTTCACCAACTAATTCATTGGTTTCTGCTTTTTTAACTACCGTACCAACGGGAACTTCAATGACTTTATCCTCTCCACTAGCACCTGCTTTTCTTGCGCCAGACCCTGACTCACCATCCCCAGCAATGATATGTTTGGTATATCGAAGATGAAAAAGAGTCCATAGTTGTGCATTACCACGGACAATTACGTGACCTCCTCTTCCACCATCACCTCCATCGGGTCCTCCGCGTGGATTTTTTCGTGTCCTGATAAAATGAACCGCTCCCGCTCCCCCTTTACCACTGCGGCAATAAATACGTATGTAATCAATGAAATTGCTTTCGCTCATACTCCTCTAGTTCCTCCTGAATATGACTGCTTATTTCAGCAAAAACCTCTTCGATAGTCTTGTTTCCATCTATTTCTTTTAAAATATTCTTTTTTCGATAATAATCAATAACTGGTTGCGTATGTGAATAATACACTAACAGTCGATTCTTCGCTACAAATTCATTGTCATCTTCTCGTCCTGATACCTGAGCTCTCTTAAGTATGCGTTGAATCAAAACTTCTTCAGGTACATCAATGGCCAATACGAGATGTATCTGGTACCCTTTTTTCTGAAATACTTTATCTAACATTATAGCTTGATAGAGAGTTCGAGGAAACCCATCAAAAATAATTCCTCTTACTTTTTCATGCTTTCGAGCAAATTTCCAAACTTCCTTTAATATCATATCATCCGGAACGAGAAGGCCCTGTTGGGTAAATTTGAGAAATTTTTGGCCCGCTACTGTACCTTTTCGTATTTCTTCGCGAATAAGATCACCAGTAGATAAATGAATAAAATGAAAATGCTCTTTAATAATTTGTGCCTGAGTCCCTTTACCACATCCTGGAGGACCTAACAAAACTAAATTAAACATCACTTAAGATTCTTAAATGTTTTGTTAATCATAACTCTCAAATCTTCAAAGACTTCTTCTTCACTTCTGCTTGCGTCGACGGTTTTAAGCAAATTACGCTTTTGGTAATATTCTCTGAGGACGGAAGTTCTCTCTTCAAATTCTTCCATACGGTGAATAATAATTTCCGTTGACATATCGTAAATTCGAGCATTAGGAGTTTTTGACCGTGCAGTAAGACGTTTAATGTTTAACAACGTTGGTGATTGAAACTCAATGACACAAGACACCTTACTACCAAGTTTTTGTAAAAAGCCATCCAAAATATAAGCTTGTGAAATGGTAAGAGGAAAACCTTTAAATATGAAACCCTTAGCTCCTGGATGTTTTTGAATCTTTCTTTCGATTAAACGAATAGCATATTCATCTGGAACAATATCACCTCGTTCGATATAAGGTTTAACAGCTCTTCCGATTGGAGTATCTTGTTGCATTTCCTCCCGCATGAGTTCTCCGGTCGAAATATACACAAGATTAAATTCCTGGGCAAGTTTCTTAGCTTGAGTCCCTTTCCCTGCACCGGGTGGACCAAACAAGATGATATTGACCCACACATTTTCTAGAACTTTTTGAATTACGCTTTCAATGCGAGAAAAAACTTCATCGATAGACCCAACTCCATTTAATTCATAAAACTTTCCCATCCCCTGATAAAAATCAGCCACTGGTGTAGTCTTTTTTTCATATTCATCCAAACGATGAAGTATCACGTCCATTTTATCGTCCGATCGTCCTTCTTTACGAGCACGTTCGAGCATACGCTCGATAAGCATTTCCCGTGGTACGGATAGAGAAATCATACAATTTAAAGTGGTATTCATACGCATGAGCAAGCCTTCTAAAATGTAAGCTTGTACTACCGTACGAGGAAAACCATCAAACAAAAAACCATTGGTTTCAAGATTAGTATCGATTTTGTTTTCCAAAAGTTGAACAATGATGTCATCGGAAACCAATTCGCCGCGTTCGATGATGGATTTTACTTTTTGGCCAATAAGGGTGTTGGCAGTCATTTCTTCACGAAGCATATCTCCCGTACTAACATATGTGAGATTGTACTTCTCAAGAATTTTGCGGGACTGCGTTCCCTTACCTGCGCCTGGAGGGCCAAATAATGCAATATTAATCATGACTTCATTAATTTAAAAATTCCACGTAAGTTTCTTCCTTTTTCATTATAATCTAATCCAAATCCTACAACAAAATCGGAAGGAATTGAAAACCCAACATAATCCAATTTGAAGTCGTAGAGAAAAGCATCAGGTTTAAAAAGCAATGCAGCTACACGTATTGAATGGACCCCCATTTCTAAGAACCTTTGCAGCAAATAATTGAGAGTATGACCCGTGTCAACAATATCCTCAACTATGATTAAATCTTTGTTTCTTAAATCTTTTTCTATAAATAATTTTTCTTGAATATTTTCTGTTGAACGTGTTCCCTGGTAGCTGGACAATTGGATAAATTCTACTTCACATTCACCTTCAAAATACCTGACCAATTCAGATCCGAAAAAAAATGCTCCTTTTAAGACAATAACAAATAGTGGGTTTTTTCCGGTATAATCATGATTTAATTGTTGAGCCATTTCTTTAATTTTGTGAAGAATGGCTTCGTATGAGATAAATTCTTCAAATATCAAATTTTCAATTCGTACAACTTGCATGATTTTGCAATTAAAAAACAAATATATAACAATTGAACTGAATCTAAAACTATTTGGCAAGAATAACGAATTCCGTTCTTCTGTTACGAGCTCTACCTTCTTCAGTGTTATTATCTGCTATTGGTTTCGAAAAACCATAACCTTTATAGCTCAGACGATTTGAAGAAATTCCATTTTCAATCAAATACTCATAAACTGCTTTAGCTCTATTTTCAGACAAAGTCTTGTTAAATTCTTCTGTTCCAATATTATCAGTATGACCTTGAATTTCAATCTTGATGGTGGGATTTTCATTTAAAAAAGCTACAAATTCGTCAAGAACTTTTTTAGAATCATCAGTCAACTCAAACGAATTATATTTAAAGTAAATGTTGTTGATGGTATAATGCATACCCACTTCTATGGGCTTCAACTCTGCTTGTAAATCTATTTTTTGTGGAGCTTCATTTTCAACAGTACTTACATAAAAACTTTCATACACATATTCTGGTTCTTTGACCGTTACTACAAATTTACTGTTAATAGGAAGAATGGCGACATATTGACCGGTTTCAATATCGACAGGTATCTGTTTAATTTCCTTATTTTCCAGGTTACGAATTTCAACTTTTGTGTTAGAAAAATCTTTTTCAGAATTTTGCTTTTGTACTTCGCCTTTAAGCATACTGATTTTCTGTGGTTTGACGCTTTCTGGTAATGGAAAATAATATAAATCCCAGCCACCCACTCCTTCTTTTTGGTTGTTGGAAACAAAAAAACCATATTTGCCATCGAAACTAACGAAAAAACCCGCATCATCTTCGCGAGTATTGATAGGATATCCTATGTTACGAGGAGTCTCCCACGAACCATCGGGTTTAAGTCTAGAATAAAAAATATCATAACCCCCTAAACCAGGCCATCCCTGTGAGCTAAAATAAAGTGTCTGGCTATCGGAATGAATAAAAGGGCTTTTCTCATTCGCAGAAGTATTGATATTACTACCTGCATTGACAGGTTTGCTCCATTTGCCATCTTCTTTTCTATGAGAGATATAAATATCGTAGCCCCCATATCCTCCTGGTCTATCTGAAACGAAAAACAACGTATTTCCATCTGCTGAAATCGAAGGTTGACTTTCCCAAAAGTCAGGTGTGTTGATCTCCTCTAGAGGTCTTAAATTATCCCAAAAACTGCCACTCTTATTGACCTCATATAGATCACAATTCGATTTCTTTTTTACTTTGTCATATGTGCAAATGGTAAAAACCATGGTTTTGTTGTCAAGTGTAATGGTTGCTCCCCCCTCATTTTGTGCTTTGTTAAACGGTTCAGGCAAGGCTTCACCCACCTCAAAATCAGGCTCTGTCCATTCTATTTTAGAGTCACCTCTGCGACGGCTGTAACAAAACTTTTCTCTTTCTTCAATCTCTTCACCCCATGCTAACACCTTTTTTTCCTTATAAACTCGTGTAAAAAAAGCCCATTCATTGTCCGGTGAAATGATAAAAAGGTATTCATCAGATGGTGTGCTAAGATTGGGTACAACTTTCGGTGAAAAGGGTACAGGATTTTTTAAGAGGTTAATAGCTAACTTGCAATGCTGCTCAACTTTTCGAGCTTCTTCGAGCAAGCTATCACGATGAGTTTCCTGTTCAAGCTTTATGAATTCTTGAATATTCTTGAGTGACTCCTCAAACTTACCTTGACCTAAATATATCTTACTTAAATGAAAATAACTTTCTGACATTGCTTCCGGACACAACTCTATAGATTTTTTAAAGTTTTTTTCAGCGGAATTTAAATTGGAAAATGTTTTGAAAACATCGATACAACCAAGATAAAAATACAATTTAGCATAATCTGAATTGTCTATTAGAAGTTCCTTAAACTGGCGTTGAGCCTCATCAAAAAGTTTATCAGCTCGGTCGGGTTGCTTGATTCTGTAACTCATAGCCATGTTGAAATATGAAACGGCCTCCTCAAATTGCTTTCTATATTTTTTTGATAATTTACCACATTCATCTTTTTGAGCCAGAAGAATCATGAGTTCGAAACATAACAACACCATCAAAAGAAACAACCTTTTCATGGAAAACCACAGTTTTAAAACAAAGATATAATTGATTCTTTAATGTTTTAAAAACTCTTTAATAAAATATTCCCAAGCTCTCAATTCTTCTCTAGCAGGATATTTTCGAAAAGAAACCTTCCTTCCATCCATAGACTGAAGTAAGTTAAACACATAGTTATGTAAATATGCAATCCCATTAAAATTAATTAAATCGATCTTATCACGTGTTGTATGATACACGGGTGGCAATCCTGTAGTGAAATATAAAAAAGGAATATGGCGTTGATAAAAACAGGCATGATCAGAAACATCCAAGGCGGCACCATATTTAGTTATAACATATTTTTTCTCGTTGAAAATGACAGTTTTCAAATCCATAGTATCCCAATATCTAGATGTAGACGTGCCGAAAATAAGAAAAGAATAACTGGAATCCCAGTTGAGTCTTCCCACCATATCGAAATTGAGATAAAAAGATATCCGATCAAAAGGATAGATGTTTATCTCACAAAAATGATTTGAGCCCAACAATCCTAATTCTTCTGCTCCCCAAAAAGCAAACAAGTAATTGTAATTTGATAAATTTCGTTCTTTAATAGTTCGAGCAAGTGTTAGAACAAGAGCACAACCAGAAGCATTATCATCAGCACCATTCATGATTTCGAAAAGAGAATCTTTTCCTACAAAACCGATGTGATCATAATGAGCGCCTATAATTACCGTATATTTAGCCTTATTATCAAGGTATGCAATTACGTTGGCAGATGATATAGAATCATTAATGTTAAACAATTGTAAGTATCGATCTGTGCCGGGAAGAGGGGGTATATTCATCGCTTCAAGTTCACGTATAATATAATTAGCCGCTTTTCTCTCATAGATGGTTCCAGGACTTCGGCCTCGAAGACTATCGTGAGCCAGCACTGATAAATGCCTTACAATATCCCTATAAACATTACTGTCTAGTGTAACTTCAACTTGTGAATAAGTCGTTAAAAAAACAAAAAGAAATAAAATCACGCCACTAAGGATATGAAATCCACTTAAGACCTTTCTCATGGGGAATTTCAATTAAAGAATATAAAAATTGATAGTCTTTTTCATTTTTTACAAAATCTATTCCCTTCATGTCAATTACTAAAATTGGAATATTTTGAATTTGTTTTAAAAGAGACAGATAACCTTGCTGTATGGATTCAAGATACGATTCAGAAATGTTTTGTTCGAATACTCTTCCACGTTGCAAAATTTGTTGCTTCAGTCTCGAAGGTGTAGTATAAAGATAAATGATCAAAGAAGGTTGAGGTACCTGTTGTGAAAGTATGAAAAAAAACTGCCTAAATACTTTTAGCTCATCAGAAGGAAGTGTATTTTCAGCAAAAACAAGTGACTTATAAAAACTATAGTCTGCTACCACAGATGGTTTAAACATATCGGGACGAAGCAATATTCTTTGCAACTGTTTGTAACGATTGGCTAAAAAAGACAATTCTAACGGAAAAGCGAACCTTTCAGGATCAGCATAAAATTTGGCCAAGAAAGGATTGTCCTCAAATTCTTCTAAAATAAGTCGAGCATTAAGTTGATGAGCAAATTTTTTCGCCAATGTAGTTTTTCCAGCTCCAATTCCCCCTTCAATAGTTATGTAAGTATAAATCATATTCACAAGCTTAATATCTCTGATTCTTTAACAACATGAGTATCTGGGCACATGGCAAGTAGTTCCCGAATTGTTTTTCTAAAAACAGGGTGAATGAATTGTGGAGCAATTTCATGCAGTGGAAGCAACACAAATTTACGTAAGTGAATGTATGGATGAGGAATAATAAGATTTCTTGATAAATATATCATATCATCGTAAAAAAGAATGTCAATATCCAATTCCCGATCGTCATAAACACCACACTTTAAGGAGTTTCTACCAGATTTTTGTTCAATTTTTTTAATTACATATAATAATTCAATCGGTGATAGGGTTGTCATCGTTCGACAACAATAATTGACAAAAGCCCTTCGAGAATCATATCCCCAAGGTTCAGTAATATATAGTCGACTACACCTTTTAATTCTTCCAACAAATTTACTGATAGATTGCCAAGAATTAGGTATGTTGACGTTAGGTTCGATGTTGGAGCCAATTGATAAAATTACATCATGATATTTTTTCATGTTCAAAATTAATGCTTTTTAATCAGTCATTTGATAAAAAAACTTTTTTCTTTTAATGAAATATAGCCACAATACTGATTTTCGAAAAACCATGTCAGGATAATGTTCAGAATTAAGATAGGATAAAGAAAATTTTTTCATCTTTCTTGCATCTTTTCTTGCTTTAATAATCTGTGTTGCGTGAACGAACTTGCCCTGAAAAACATACATCAAAAAAATAAGCATGTCAATGCACCATTTGATGAAAAAAATTTTTTTTTGTTCTCGCTGAGGTAAATTTTTGGAAAGCATTAACAAATTATTTCTAATATTGAGGTAAACTTTTCTCGGCGAGTTGTATGGAAGAGTTCCTCCCCCTACATGATAGACTATGCTATCAGGTATAAATCCTACTTTTTTCCCTCGAAGCCAAAATCTCCAGCATAGGTCAATTTCTTCTTGATGTGCAACAAAACGCTCATCAAATGCTCCAACCTCAAAAAAATCTTTTACTCTAATACACAACGCAGCCCCTGAAGCCCAGAAAATATCCACGTATTGATCATATTGTCCTCTGTCTTCTTCTACCGTCGAAAAAATCCGACCCCGACAAAAAGGAATTCCGTAACGATCCAACATGCCACCAGCAGCCCCAGCATATTCAAAGTAACTTTTTCGCTCATATGAAAGTATTTTAGGTTGACATGCAGCATAATCAGGATGGCCATTCATAAATTTTATCAATGGCTGTAACCAATTTTCAGCTGGTTCAATATCTGTGTTGAGTAATACAGCAAGTTCCTCTTTAACCTTTTTCAATCCACGATTGTAACCTCCGGCATAACCATAGTTTCTATCTAGTTCAATGACTTCGATCTCAGCAAAGCTACCCAGATATGTTAGGCTTTCATCTTGACTGCCGTTATCTATAACATAAATACATGCATTTTTAGATCTTTCTATGACAACAGGCAAAAATTTCTTCAGCCATTTGGCACCATTATAGTTAAGCAACACAACTGCAATTTGCATGGTTATTTTTTCCAGAGATAAAAATTTTTCATTTCATAAAATTGTACACTGGAGTTGACCCATCCTCCCTTGCCTACACGAATAAAATTAAAAGATGTCGACAAAAGTTTCGACTCATTTATCTTATCCATACAATCAAAGTAGCATTCGCCGTATTCTTTCATGATTTTCGTAAAAAATATAGCCATGTCATAACCTAAAAAAGCTTTTCTGCCAGGATCCGCACCGAACATATCCTGAAATTTCTTAACAAAAGAATTTACTTCATATTGATTGTAATCTATAAACTGAGAACTGAAAAAATGAATATTGAATTTTTCCATAATATCAAATTCAACAAACTCAAAATCCAGCCATGTAGGTAAGCCAAAGACTACAATCTGATATTTGTTATAAGATTCAAACATTTGCCTCAAAAATTCTTTCACAAAAAATTCGTTGTTAGCCATCAGTATAACCACATTCTCTTTTTGAGAGTTTAACTTAGAAAAAACTGCAGAATTGTGCATCTGATTCAAATTCACAGTAGTAATAGGGATCAAGCTCTGTTGAGCAAGTTCTTGAAATAATTTTCCTATTTCGACAATATTTTCATCTCCTTTATACGCAAAAATAATATTTGACTGGTTGTGATTGCTATCAAGATAGGATAAAAGAGCTTCAAATTGGAGATTTATGGGTGTCAAGAATTGAATCAAGTGAGAATTGTTTTCCGCTAATGTTTCATTACGATCAACATGACAAACCACAAAAAAAGTGTTTTTCAAGTAATCGTTTTCTAAAATCTTATCATTTTGCTCATGATTCAATAAGGAAATGACAAGATCTGACTTGTCAACAGATTTTTCTTTCAAAATTTCTAGTAAATTGAGAGTATCATTACCTAATGTTAAGACCTTAATCGTACACGAGTTATCAAAAGATGAAAAAGAATCCAAAGCAAGTCTAAATCCTTGATAAAATTCAACATACTCAAATTCAGCCGGTTTTTCCCAATCCTCGTTTTCTTTTGGAATAGGATAAGAGAAAGGTTTAGAAGGAAGCGGAAGTAAAATGGTGATTTTAAACTTTACTGGATGATGAACTTTTGTACATTTACACTTATCTTGTGTTTGTGTTGTTTTTTGATTTCCTAAGGGTACTTTTATCTTTTGCCCAATCCTGATTTGAGCATCAATCTCAGGATTTAATTTTTTAATTTCATCAACTGTTGTCTGGTATTTTCTAGCGATAGAAAACAACGTTTCTCCTTGAGAAACCTCGTGAAAAATAACTTCATTTTGTTGCTGAGCTTTTTCAGTTTGCTTTGTCGATTTGACATATCTAGGAGTTAAAAGTACTTGCCCATCTTTAAGAGCATTTTCGCTGACATCTGGATTAAGAGCTTCAAGAAATTGAACTGAAATATTATGCTGTTTTGCAATCTTGTAATATGTATCACCTTTTTTTACAGTGTAGTAATCGACTAAATAAATGTTATCTCCAGCAATTAAAACAGAACCCTTTGGAGGCGATATTACGGCAGGTATGAGAAGATTTTGACCCTCTTTGATATCTTTGTTCTGTAAATTATTTGTTCTTAAAATATCGTCTATTTTTACTCCATAACTTTTGGATATGCTGTAAAGGGTTTGCTTTTTCTGAACGATATGTTTGTAGAAAAGTTTCCCAGCAGCAAAAAAAAGTGTATCTGACATGGATACAACTCCCTGTGCCTGTATTAGATGACAAATAACTAATAAAAAAAATAAACATGAGAATTTTTTATTCATGAAAAATAATTTTTCAATTTTATTCCCATTCGATGGTGGAGGGTGGTTTTGAAGTGATGTCGTATACAACTCGATTAATCCCTTTTATTTCATTGACAATCCTTGTAGAAACTCTAGCAAGAAATTCGTTGGGTAAACGAGCCCAATCTGCTGTCATACCATCCCTTGATGTAACTGCACGCAAAGCAATAACTGATTCGTAAGTTCTCTCGTCACCCATCACTCCAACAGTCTGAACAGGTAAAAGTACGGCGAAAGCCTGCCAAACTTGATCGTACAATTCTTCTTTTTTAAGTTCATCTATAAAAATAGCATCAGCTTCTTGTAAAAGCTCGATTCTCTCTTTGGTTACTTCACCAATTATACGGATTGCTAATCCAGGCCCTGGAAAGGGATGTCGATTCAAAATACCATCAGGCAATCCAAGTTCTTTTCCTACTTTTCTAACTTCATCCTTAAAAAGATAACGAACCGGTTCAATAAGTTTAAGATTTATCCTAGATGGCAAGCCTCCAACGTTGTGATGACTTTTGATAGTTTGAGAAGGGCCTGCCACCGATACACTTTCGATCACATCAGGATAAATAGTACCTTGCACGAGAAAATCAACATCTTTGAGCTGTTTAGCTTCCCTCTCAAAAACTTCATAGAAAATACGACCAATGATTTTGCGTTTTTGTTCGGGATCGGTTATCCCATGAAGAGCCGATAAAAATTCATGACAGGCATCTACGCCCTTGACGTTAATACCTAGCGAATGATAAGTATTAAGAACACTATCAAACTCGTTCTTTCTCAATAGACCATTATTAACAAAGATGGAATGCAAGCGGTCCCCAATGGCTCTAGTAACCAGTGCAGCAACCACTGAACTATCTACCCCACCAGATAGGGCCATAACAGCATGTTTCCCATTGGTTTGTTGACGGATCTTTTGAATGGCATCTTCAATAAAAGAAGCAGGAGTCCAATCTCTCTTGCATTGACAAATGTTGAGAAAATTATGGATAAAGGTTTTGCCTTGGGAAGTATGATAAACCTCTGGATGAAACTGAACACCATAAATACGACGGGATGGGACTTCATAAGCAGCTACACGTATAGATTCTGTACTACTAAGCAAGCGAGCTTCTGGAGGTAGTTCAACAATGGTATCACTGTGACTCATCCATACCTGTGTTCCAGGCTCTATTCCATCAAAAAGTGGATGATCATAAGAAAATGTAGCAAGCCGTGCCCGGCCATATTCCCTCTTTTCACTTGCTTTTATTTTACCACCTAGTAAATAAGCCATCATCTGTGCTCCATAACAAATCCCCAATATGGGTACACTTGGAATTAAGCTTTCTAGTCTAATTATTGGAGCCTCAGAATCATTCACCGAATATGGACTTCCGCTTAAAATAATTCCTTTGATATTGTACCTAGATCTAAACTCATCATAATCGACATTCCACGGAAAAATCTCACAATATACACGATGTTCCCTAACAATCCGAGCTATGAGTTGAGTGTACTGGCTTCCAAAGTCTAGAATCAAAATAGCATCCATTACAATTTCAGTTTTTTCCTAATATCAGTTGGGATGACATCTTTATGAACCATGATATCTGTAGTTTTCATAAGAACAAACGTACGTGAAGCATAAAGATAACCTTTGTACTTACCTGTTTCAGCCCAACTATTTTTCACTTTGTAATACACGTTACCACGTTCATCTTTAGCTATACCTACAATATGCATGCCATGATCATCTGTGGTTTGGTAGTTATCGAACCATTTCTGACGTAATTCAACTGAAGGTTTCATTTCAGGAATGTATGTTTCAAAACTATACAGTTGCTTTCTTTTTTCTTCCTCGCTAAGTTTTTCCCATCTCTCGCGCTCAGAGCCAGTGAGATCCTCACGTTTTTCATCTGGTAAAATGGCCAATCCATTTTTCCAGCTAAAACTTTTTTCAGAAACATCGCTTGCCCATGCAACGGTATATCCTTTCTGCAAGGCGTTGTCAATAATTGTTGCTAAATCATTCAACGAAACATTGTAAACTATATCATGTAGCCAATTATCTGGCAGCTCAAACACAAAGCTGGTATAATAAGGATGATGAGTAAAAGAGGTGATTTCCACGTAATCATCCCAATTCAACCCCAAGCTTGCTGCAAAAGACTGTGGAGTATATTTTTTCCCTTTGTATTCAAATTCCTGAGGAACTTTTCCAAAATAAGCATCTAATATACCATTGAATCCGTTAATCCAGGCTGTGGATAGTTGTTGCCCCGGATTTTTCACAATTGCCTCAACATATGCTTTGAGCACTTCATCCAATTCTCTATGATCAAATTTATCCGTCCCGTAATTAAGACCGGGATAAATTTCTTCTGGAACAATTCCATATTTTTTAATAATAAAAATGACATCGTGAAAAGCACCACCAGCACCAAAATTAACTTTGCCTTGAAATCGGACATACCGAATAGCTTTTTCAAGATATGCGAATCGTATGATAAAAGCTTCCGACAGATTATATTCTCCTTTTCCAACTCTCAAAATCTCCGATTCAACAAAGGAAAGGCCTGAAAAGCTCCAACATGTTCCAGATTTATACTGATCCTTGATGGAAGTATGAGCCAAAACTTTTTCGTCTTTAATAACATAAACAGAATCTTTACCTTGAGAAAGACCTATCAACGTGTGGGTCAAAATAACCAACAAAGAAAATAAACACTTTTTCATAAGTTTTTTTGCAAAAATAGAAAAATCTACTTGAAACCTGCTTGGAAAGAAAACGTTTTCTATATGATTACAAGCTTAATAGTAAAAAAATAGTATAAACTATTTCTGGTTTTCTTCTTGTGGTTGAGCAAACCATTCTTTGATTTTCTTTCCATTGCTATCAAACATGATTTTTCTGATAATTTTTCCCTGATCATCATAATACACCCATTGACCCACCTTCCTCACATCCTGATAATAACCAGTAAAGCATATATTGCCATTGGGATAATATTCAATAATTTTACCATCAGGTCTCCCTTCCTTAAACATTTGCTCGCGTAAAAGTGCACCGTATTTATCGTAAAACTTCCACTTGCCTGTTTTAAGGCCATTTTCATAAAAGCCTTCTTCGACAGGCTTGCCTGTTTCTCCATATTCAACACAATATCCATGTTTTACTCCATCCTTATAATTCCTTTCATACAATAAACTTCCATCAGGAAGATAAAACTTATCAAAACCATTTCTCAAACCTTGTTTATAATTAGTCTCATATTTTAATTTTCCATCAGGGTAATAGCCTTTCCATGGTCCATCCATTTGGCCATTTTTAAAATAACCATCGTTTTCAATTTTTCCGTTTCTGTACCAGCTCTGCCAATGCCCTTCTTCTCGATCGTTTACGAAACTTCCTTCACGTTGCTTTTCGCCTGTTTCATACCATGCTGTCCAAACCCCCTCTCGTTTTCCCATCACATAATTCCCTTCTCTCCATTTTTCACCTGTTTCATAATAGTACGTCCATTTTCCATCCAGCAATCCATTTTTAAAATAACCTATGCTACCCAATTTACCAGTGGGATGATAAAAACGCCATAAACTATCATGCTTATCCATTTTCATCTTTCCTTCCATTTCCACTTTTCCATTCTCATACCACCACGTAGCCCATCCGTGTAAGGAATCCAAATGGTAAACTCCCTCGAAACGTTTCTGTCCTTCCCGATACCATTCTTGGCTTTTCCCTTCTCTCATTCCTTCGATATAAAAAGTACGTTCCTTTAGCTTACCATTGCTGTAGAAAGCTTCGTAAAGGCCATTCTTTTTTCCGTTCACGTGGGTATATTTTTCTGCCACTTGACCATTTTCGTACCACGAAACACAAGGTCCATTTTCCATGGAAATTTCTTTCCATGGTTTCCCTGATTCGTAGAAATATTTCCATGTTCCTATTTTCTTACCTTTCTCATATTGACCGATAATGGCCACCTGCCCACTACTGTGAAAAATTTTATAAACACCATGCAAAGTGTCGTTAAGGTAGTTAGCCTCTTCTATTTTATTACCAAGTTTGTCATACTGAACATACAAGCCATTACGTTTTCCATTTTTAACTGTCCACTCTTCAATTTTAACACCAGCAGTGTCGTAGATTTCAACTGGTCCGTTTTCCATGCTAATTTTTTTCCAGAGTCTCCCATTAGGGTACCAGTAATTCCATTCGCCTACTTTTTCTCCTTCCAAGTAAAATTGTACAGCCTGAGCTTTTCCATTTTCATAAAAATATTCCCACATTCCATCCATTTTCCCGTTTTTCACGTAACCTTTAAATTCGATCTGAGATGGATAAGTATAATAAGCTATAACTTCTCCGTTTTCTTTTGCTTCTATCTTATATAGCATTCCGGAAGGGTAATAGAATTTCCAAATGCCTGATTCTTTTCCAAACTGGTATTGTCCTTCCGCTTTAAGAACACCAGTTTCATAAAAATACTCATATTTCCCATGACGTATACTATCAGATGTCATTTGATATTTCATTCTGATTTGTCCTGAAGGATATTTCTCAATGCAAGTAATTAATTTCTGTGAATGTAAATAATCAGCGATGGTAATGAAACAAATGAGAACGTAAAACTTTTTCATAAAATCAGTTTGGAACAAAAATAATTCTTTATTTGACCACGAATTAAATAATCATGCCAGCACCAACAGTTTCATTTGTCAGTTCGTCTACGAGTATAATGCTTCCTGTATTTCGATTAATGCGATATTTATCATAAAACAAAGGTTGTGTGGTTCGGATGGAAACTCGGGCAACTTCATTCAAACCAATGTTTTTATCTTCCAGATTCCTGTGAAGTGTATTGATATCTACCTTGTATTTTATATCCCTAATCATGCATCTCATCTGGCGAGTAGTATGAAACAAAACATATTTTCCATTCGAGCGAAGAGGTTTTTCATTAAACCAAACAAGCATCACATCAAAATCTTGTCCGATGGTGGGGACGTTGTTTTCGCGCACCAACATATCGCCTCTGCTTATATCAAGTTCATCCTCAAGTAAAATTGTGACACTCATGGGTGGAAAGGCCTCTTGCACCGATCCGTCGTATGTTTCAATGGCTTTGATACGAGTCGAGAAGCCTGAAGGTAAAGCCATAACCGTATCACCAGGTTTAAAAATACCGCCAGCTACTCTTCCAGCATAACCACGATAATCATGATATTCATTAGAAAAAGGTCTTATTACGTACTGAACTGGAAAGCGACAATTCACTAGATCTTGATCAGATGCAATATGAATAGTTTCAAGCAAGTACATTAAAGTTGGTCCTTCATACCACGGCATATTCTTCGATCTTTCCACAATATTATCACCATGCAAAGCTGAAATGGGCACATAGCGAATGTCGGAAACTTCAAGCTTTGAACTAAAATTCTTGAAATCCTCAATAATTTGTTCAAAAACATCCTTGCTATAATCCACAAGATCCATTTTGTTAACGCATAAAACAATATGAGGAATTTTAAGCAAAGAAGCTATAAAAGCATGACGCTTGGTTTGCTCAAGAATGCCTTTGCGAGCATCAACAAGGATGAGTGCTAAATTAGCAGTCGAAGCTCCTGTAACCATGTTCCGTGTATATTGTATGTGTCCAGGAGTATCAGCAATGATGAATTTTCTTCGTGGAGTGGAAAAATAGCGATAGGCCACATCTATGGTAATTCCTTGCTCACGTTCTGCCCTTAGGCCATCTAGTAACAAAGCTAAATTGACATATTCTTCGCCGCGTCGTTCGCTGGCTTGTTTGACTGCAAGATACTGATCCTCGAAAATAGCTTTGGAATCGTAAAGCAGACGACCTATCAACGTGCTTTTCCCATCATCGACACTACCAGCTGTTGTGAAACGCAATAGCTCCATGCGATAATATTGGTCAGGATTGAATTTGTTTTCCATACATTATGAATTAAAAATAACCTTCTCGTTTTCTATCTTCCATGGCAGTTTCGGAACGCTTATCATCTGCTCTGTTACCACGTTCAGTCACGCGAGAAGTTGCTACTTCAAGGATGATATCTTCTAACGTATTAGCTTCGGAAAGTACAACTCCAGTACAGGTCATATCTCCGATGGTACGACAACGAACACGTTTTTTTTCTATTTTTTCATTAGGTTTTAGTGCCATAAAAGATGCATACGCCAGCCAAACACCATCACGATAAAAAACATCTCGTTCGTGACTGAAATAAAGAGACGGAATTTCGATATTTTCACGGTGAATGTACATCCATACATCGAGTTCTGTCCAATTCGAAAGGGGGAAGACTCTGAAATGTTCGCCAGGCTTTTTACGAGTGTTAAATAAATTCCAAAGTTCAGGGCGTTGATTTTTTGGATCCCATTGACCGAATATGTCGCGATGACTAAAAAAACGTTCCTTTGCACGTGCCTTTTCTTCATCCCTTCTTGCACCACCTAACAAAGCATCAAATTTGTACTTTTCAATGGTGTCGAGTAAGGTAATCGTTTGAATGTAATTCCGTGTGGCTCCTGGACCGGTTTCATCTACTGCCTTTCCTTCTCTAATTGTTTCTTCAACACTTCCCACTATGAGCTTAACACCCAGCTTTTTTATTAAGTTATCTCTAAATTCAATAGTTTCAGGGAAATTATGGCCTGTATCTATATGCACAAAAGTAAATGGTATTTTAGCCGGCCAAAATGCTTTCTTAGCAAGATGAGCCATCACGATGGAATCTTTCCCACCCGAAAAAAGCAATCCCGGATTTTCAAATTGAGCAGCCACCTCACGCATAACATAAATGGCTTCAGCTTCTAGCTCTTGCAGATGATTCAAAATATATCTCATACAACTTTCATTAAAATTTTATGCGAGGTAATATTCTTTCCATTAAATAACGAGTACATTTTTTGATGTTCCAAAGATCTGTCCGTACTTCAATGTCTGGTTTTACCGGTGGTTCATACGGTGAATCCATACCCGTTAAATCCTTAATCAAGCCTAATCTATATTTTTTATACAATTCCTTTACATCTCGCATTTCGCAAATTTCGATCGGACAATTCACATAAACTTCAATAAAGCGGTCAGGCCCAATGATCGATTTGGCCAATTGCCTCATTTCTTCCGTTGGGGTAATAAAGGCACACAAAACAACTAAACCCGAATCCAGAAACATTTTAGTAACTTCCGCAATTCGCCGTATGTTTTCTTTTCTATCCTCCAGTGTAAAACCCAAATCATTGTTTAAACCTTTTCGAACAACATCACCATCAAATACTTTAGTGAAATAACCCTTTCTTAAAATAATTTTATTCAAGTTTTCGACCAGTGTAGTTTTTCCGCTACTGGGAAGACCCGTAAACCAAATGGCAATTGGACGTTGTTTTACTAGAAAGCGTCGTCGGTTACGGCGAATAAAAGCATTAAAATCCGTCCAAAGAAGAGGATTTTCGTATTTTTCAATTTTAGTCCTTCGAAAAAATAACTTCACTTTTTTTGCAAAATTAGAAAAAGATGAAGAAAGATGTATTCATGATCTTCCTTGTCTTCTGGGCCAACTTGCAATGCTGTAAATAACTGAGCTCACCAATTCAGAAAATCTGGTACAGACATATGATGTAAAAAACCCATTACAATAAACATCTTATTTTTACCATAAAGAAAATCACTGTGTTTATTGCAAACCCCAACATAAAACCTAAAAGGATAGTTCTTTAGACTAATTTTTCTCATCCAGTAGGTAGCAAATGTCAAAACTTTTGCATGATTTCCTTGAGCAATATGGTTTCCATAATAAGAAACTGGAATGTTATAACCAAGCCAACCATCACTGGTAGGCTGAAGTATATTCTGGCCAACATGAGTATTTGAAGCATCTAAGCCAATCCTAACGAGCGAAATACCAGATACCCAAGCGTTCTTTCGCCAAGCATAACCAAGCCAGGAAATAGCTTCGAAAAAATTCGCACCCAATGGATGAGCAACAGGTTGATTTTGATGCGAAAAACTCAATTCTGGAAATGAATGGCTGTATGTATATGGTCGAGCTATATTGACTTCCATTAACAAACCTAACCCCTTCATTCCGAATAAAGAAAACGATTTCATTCCCATCTGTAAAGCTTGCTTATTTACCCATGCCCCTGTATGAATGGTGGTATCATTGGGGTGAAACAAATATCTTAGCTCATTTTTGTATTCAGATATATAAAATTCATCCAATACCACCTGCATGTAAAAAGAATAGCTTTTCCATCTAAACTGAAGGAGTCCCGCCATGAACATATTAGCTGGTGACCCCATTGAATAATCGATAGGTCTGAGGAAGGCAAATGGTTGAAGATATGTTAGTTCGATCGCTCCCATGTTCCTTAATTTGGATACAGACCACGTGGCTGACTCGTAAAAACCCAAACTTAGCCACTTCCATGGCCTCCACCGAACATATTGGATCACCGTAAATTTGTGCCTAAGCGTGTCCCACAAGTTTTGTTGCCAATAAGCCAAAGAAAAATCGAACAATAAATTCCTCAAACGCACTCCTAAGTTAGCCCATGGATATAAAGGTGATTGACGAGAAGGAAGAAATGATCTGTAACCATCTCCGTAATGCCTATGCCCGTAACACAAACCCGAAAAAAAATACCGTAAAAAAGTTACATTAAACTGAAACAATGGCCGGAAATAAATTTTTTCCTTTCCTCCTATTACCATGCCTCCACCTAACGGATAATCTGAATGAATGTAATACGGCCTCGTTCGAGGATATTCGTACAAAATGTACGGCTCGAGATTAAAATTAAGCTTACCTAATTGCTTGGAGTAACTTATACCTGATGCCATCTGATATCTTACACGATTAGGACGAAAGAGAAAAGATTCGCCCAAGTTGACTTTGAATGTATCTCTCGTGCTTTGTTTTACTGATAAATCAAGACTATCTGACAAGGAAAAATCATTTTTTTGAAAGAGTTGTCCTTGCAAAAGAAAAGTACAGAGGATACTTACCCAAACCAAAATAAACTTCATAATTACCAAAAATTAAACCAGTATGGACGCATATTGCTATTGATGCCAATTTGAAGCCAGATTATACCATCAAAAGTACCATTCTGTTGATGCCCATACCACCATGGTAAAATAAAAACCGAAATTCCTGACGCAGGGTTGAGCATATAGTTTAATTTGAATTTTATGCTCAAGGTTCTTTCCGTTTGGTCATTTACTGAATCACCCATAGCAATGAGAAATGAACGTTCACGCATGTTCTGTTGAACTCCATTTCCTTCTAGTATAAGACTCCAACGCCCATACAAAATATAACCAGACAGGGTCAGCTGTTTAAATCTTCTTCCTAATGGATGACCTAGTGGAAAATCCATGTGATGCCAGCTTGTCCACTTATGAGCTGAAGTATAAGCAAGCCCGTTGGCTTGAGTATACTCGATCGACGTATGAATTGCTGTTTTACCTTTATCTCGAAATGAAAAACTTCCACCTACCTGCACTACAACTCCTCTACCCTCTTGAGTAAATAAATATGAATTATACAATCTATAATGGGAGAATTTCAATTGCCATCCAAATCCTGTCAATTTACCATACATCGAATCACTTGCCAGCAACTGCCTAACCCAAGGCGAAGGTAATAAGTAAACGTATTTCAAACCTTTAGAACTCAATTCATGGGGCGGCAAAACTATACTTTCAAACAAAAACATATCCATCAACGAGAACGGTGAAAAACGTATGTGATTATAAGAAAACCATTTTTTTTGAAAAGCGTTTCTACCTGTGTACACAGGAACTGACATGGCTCCACTAAAATCGGGATTGTATAGTGTTCCCACCCCATAATGCCAATGCCAACGTCTATAACGGGTAATGATTCCTACCTGAGGATAAGGCATGGACGTAGAATTTAACCACAAATTATAATATCCAGGAGACAAATCCATCTTGTCGTAAGCTACATAAAACGAAATGTCTTTACGAAGACGAACCAGACATCGACTATATGCTACTCCAAAATCATATCCATTTTCCTTAAACGGTTTATATTGAACTGCACCTGGAATAACTTTTACAGAATCGAGCCAATTTTTGATAAAAATTGGAAAAGTCGCTTGAGTTTCATAAAATTCAGATTGAACAAGTATCTTATCATCATAGTTAGCAAACAGCTTAGCTCCTCTCGTATTTTGATAATAACTACCCTTCTTATCAAAACTCAAACGCAAATCAAAAACAGGATCAACGAAGAAAATCAAATTTGTATCAACATATGTAATAAAATGTTCCAAAAAAAGTTTTCTTTTAATCCAGCTTGTTTTATGCCTGATGATGAGTAAACTATCGAACTCATGAAATGAATTTTCAACTTTTATATCGTCAAATTCAGAAATCTTCCATGCCATGGATTGGGAAGTAATAATAAGCCATTCTAGTAAAATGGCACCAACGAAAACTACTTTCTTCGAGTGGAATCCACTTTTATTTTTAGCCATTGTTCGGGTGATGTAGGTGTTTCCTTTTTAAAATCGACTAACCATTTCCCTCCGTCGTACACCATATCAAGAGATTTGACCTCCCCTTGATTGACAGTGTAGAAACATGTGGCCCGACTACGATTGGTTTTGCTAATTTCGCAGCGAACTATTTTTACTTGTCCAGCTACGATATTGGTTCTCTTGTCTTCTGGAAGCATGTAAACAAGTGTTCGCATAAGTCTCAATGCAGTCTTCGTATTTTCCGTTCCATAAGCTGCAGCTCCTTCAAAATTCAATTGTTGCATATTTGTCAGAAATTGATAAGCAACATATGCAGGAGTTCCTCTTTTTTTGGGGTTACTAATATTGTTCCAACAAGCAAATAAAATAGCGATCAGTAACAGAAAAAAAAGCCAAAATTTTATCTTTCTCCTCATTTAAATAGACCGTAATTATTTTCAAAATTAAAGTAAAAATCTAACATGTATCATTTTGAAAGTTTATTTTTGTTCATAGGATAATTTTGCAAGACCATGTTAAAATCATTATATTTGAAAAATTATATTCTTATAGAAGAAACATTTATTCCTTTTTATGAAGGTTTAACAATTCTAACTGGCGAGACCGGATCAGGCAAATCTATTTTACTTGATGCTCTTAAACTTCTACTGGGACATCGTGCAGATCCATCCGTCATTAGAGACACCTCACAAAAATGCATCATCGAAGGGGTTTTTAGTAATCTACCTAACGAAATCTATCAAATATTGAAGGAAAACGATATTGATTTGCAGGATGAGCTAATTATTCGACGGGAAATCAAATATAATGGCACTTCAAGAGCTTTCATTAACGATACACCTGCTAATTTAAGTCTTCTCAAAGAAATTGGTGAGCATCTCATCGATATACATTCTCAACATCAAACTCTTTTTCTATCGCACCCTGAATTTCAAATTCGTTTACTGGATTCCATAGCCAATCAAACCGATGTATTAAATGAATACCAGAGTCAATATCAATTATGGATCAAGCTAAAGCGAGAATTAAACGATCTTATCAATAATTCTTCTAAACAAGACGAAGATGTGGATTATATTGCTTTTCTACTTGATGAACTTGTCAAGGCCAAACTTAGTACGGAAGAATTCAAAGAACTTGAGCACAATATACAATTGCTCGAGCAAAGCGAAAACATCCGTAATATTCTTGAAGAAATAAAATACGGATTAAGCGAAAAAGATCAAAGCGTATTAACTTTTTTTAAAAACACTATTCACGCATTAGAACAAATCTCAAATTTTTTCCCCTCTTTTAACGACGATATTCAAAGGCTTCGCAGTATAGAAATAGAATTAAAAGAATTTAATTATACCATCCATAAAATTTTAGATAAAATTCATTCTAATCCAGACCAGCTTGAATCACTACAACAACGAATGCACGAATATCAACGACTTTTATTCAAACACAAAAAAAATACGGTGGAAGAACTATTTTCTTTGAAAAACGAACTAGAAATTAAATTAAAACAAGCAGAAGAAAAGCAGATTAAAATTGAAAACCTTCAAAAACAAATCGACCAACTCTATCAAACACTTCTTAAATATGCAAGCCAACTTTCGCAAAAGAGAATGAAAGTATGCGAACAAGTAGAAAAAAACATCATTAAAACACTTCAACATTTAGGGATGACAAGAGCTAACTTTTCCATTCAAATAAAACCAGCAAAAAATATTGATCGCTATGGAATGGATGAAGTGGTTTTTTTGTTCGATGCAAATGGAACAGGCAAATTGGAACCACTAAGTGAAGTTGCTTCTGGTGGTGAGATTTCTCGACTCATGCTTGCATTGAAAGCACACATATTGAACAATTCTTTGATGCCTACTATTTTTTTTGATGAAATAGATACAGGAGTTTCAGGAGAAATAGCAGCGAAGGTAGGCGATATGCTACAATCAATATCAAAACACCATCAACTATTCGTCATCACCCACTTACCTCAAGTGGCTTCAAGAGGAGACAAGCATATTGAAGTCATCAAAAAAGAAGATTCTAACGGCAGTATTTCCGAATTCATTTACGTCGAGGGTGAAAAGCGAGTTGAAGCTTTAGCCCGCTTACTAGCTAACAAAGGAATATCGAAAAAAACAATGGAAATGGCACGAGAACTATTAAATATGTAAAAGTATGGGATACGGTTTACTTGAAGGCAAAAAGGGCATCATATTTGGTGCCTTGGACGAAAATAGTATAGCATGGCATGTGGCCTTGCAAGTTTTCGAAGAAGGTGGTCGATTCGTTCTGAGCAATCATGATATTGCTCTTCGCAAAGGAGATATTTATCGACTTGCCGAGCAAACTCAGTCAATAATCATAGCAGCTGATGTTACTTCCCTTGATGATATTGAAAACTTATTCGATGAAACATTGAAGTATTTTGGCACTGGTTTGGATTTTATCTTACACGCTGTGGGTATGTCGCCCAATGTAAGGAAAAATATCCCCTACCCAGAACTTAATTACGAATATTTCATGAAAACTATCGATATCTCTGCTTTATCCCTTCATAAAATTCTTTCGGTAGCTTATAAGAAAGATGCTCTTCAGGAATATGCTTCAGTTGTTACATTAAGTTACCTTGGGGCCCAACGTCATTTTTCAAGTTACAGCGACATGTCTCAAGCAAAAGCTATGCTCGAAAGTATCGTCCGTAGCTTTGGATATCACTATGGCATCAAGAAAAAAGTCAGAATCAATAGTGTTAGTCAATCGCCCACTAAGACCACTGCTGGCAAAGGTGTCAAAGGATTTGATGCATTTTATTCTTTAAGTAATTGCATGTCTCCTATTGGAAATGCTACAGCAGAGGATTGTGCAAAATTTTGCGTCCTTTTATTTAGTGATTATGCACGAAAAATCACGATGCAAAACATTTTCCACGATGGCGGATTTAGTTCTATGGGCATTTCCGACCGCCTCATGAGTAAATGCTTTTCATGTATCGATTATTGCGAAGAAAACAATCATTAATTAATTTGAACTATCCTCATGTAAGAGCCATTCATTACAACAGTTGCATTAGCATTGGCCGTGCCTTGAGCCCATTGAACAGTAAGAGCACCGCCTACCCCGCTAGTATTGACAATAGCAACCAGTCGAACAATACGAACTGATGCTATGCTTGCTATATGAGGAAAAGCAGTAGTGGCAGTATTGAAAACCCGCGGACTACCATTATCTCTTATAATCTCACTTGACCAGTTTGCAGTAGCTCCGGCCGGCATGTTTACCTGAACTCGTATGCCTTGAGTAGTTGCACCTATCGTATTAACTATCATATACACTTCTATCAAATATCTTTGGTTGGGTGCAAGATTATAAGTCAAATGATCATCATTTTGCAAGACGGTTGAATTTACAATACTTTCATCAGTAGGTTTTACGACAACATCAGAAAAAACTCTCCTGTCTAGCCAAGAAAGATTCCCACTAAGATCAGACTGAAGAAGTGAATGCATAGGTTGAATAGTAGGTGTTAAGCTGCCAGGCAAAACATATTGAATATTATTTGATTGCATACCAGCAGTGATAGAAGTAACATAATTTCCAGAGCTTGAAGGAACGGCAAGAATAATTTGCCCTGGCGTGTTATTATTATTGCTTAAATACAAATTACCATTATGAATTTGAAGCCTCTCAATAGGTGTTGAAGTATTAATTCCTACGTGGCCAGCAGAAGTTAACCTCATCCGTTCAATATTATTGGTTCTTATCGAAAAATCATTAGGATCGGTTGTCCCCAAAAATTGTGTAGCTGGATTAGTGTTGGCATTACCACCTATTAACCACATATCAGCATTATTAGGTCTAATTTCTGCAAATTTTGTCCATTGAGGTGATGCCGATGTGCCGAAATTGTAATAAAATCCCTTTGGCAATCCAGCAGAACCATTATGGTAAATCAAAAGACCGGGTGCTGGGTTGCTAATGGTGGAAGCATCATTTGTTGAACTTAAGTCTACGCGGGGAATAAGCAGACCTTTATTGGTAAACTGAATCTCAAGACCAGCACTGGGATCAGGCACAAAAATGTTTTCTCCAATCCCTATACTTTGCGAAAAAATTTCCAAGGAAAGGCAACAAAAAAGAAATAAAATTAATGCTTTCATAGTAAGTAAAATTATGATAAACAAATATACAAAAATAATTATAAAAAAACTTTTAAAATGATTAAAATTTTATTATCTTAAAAGGTAAACAGAACCATTTATATAGTGTAGTAAGCCATCCATATCTTTGAATCTGAGTCGATAAACATAAAAGCCGGAAGGAGCTTTTTGACCATCAGATAGCTTTCCATTCCATCCTTTTTGAACATCAGTAGATTGGAATATCATCTTACCCCAACGATCATAAATTTGTAAGAGATAGTCTTCGTTTTTGATGTTGTGACCAATCGGTCTAAATTCATCATTGATATTGTCTCCATCAGGTGTAAATGCACTCGGCATGAAAATAGTATAAATATCTTTAACGTATATGATTTGCTCAGCTGTGTCTTTGCAACCATGTTCAGTAGTTACATAAAGCGTAACCAAGTACGATCCTGTGTCACTAAAATGATGTACGGCATGAGTTTCAAAGGAAACAGATCCATCACTAAAATGCCATTCACTTTGGAATGTGTTGGTACTTTGATTAAAGAAAGTAACGACATTGTTTGCAAGATCAGGATATCGTGGAAAAGGTTCAAAAAGAGCTATAGGCTTTTCATAAACGGTAATCATATCCGGAAAACGCATAGAATCTACACATCCATAAATGGAAGTCACAACGATAAAAACATCATATTTCCCCGGCTTAGTGTAAATAAAGAATGGGTTTTTGTCAAGGCTAAAATGCTCACCTTCATCAAGATCCCAAAAATAAGTCTGTCCCTCATCGGGTGACGTTTCTTGAAACTGTACCTCAAGTGGTTGACAACCAACCGTAGGATTTGCAACGACATTGATGGTTGGTAAGGGATGTAATTCTATGAGTGTATAAGAGACCACCGTATCACATCCCACTTGATCAGTGATAGTACATGTATATGTACCAGCTGGTAGATTATTGATTTGAGGTGAATTTAAATTAGGAGGTGACCAAAGATAAGAATAAGGAGGAGCGCCACCTGTAACTATCAAATGAATATATCCGTCACTACCTCCTACACAAGTGATATGCTTAATATTCGTATCTACAGCAAGCGGTGGGTACATATAAAAAATTTCGGCAGAATCTATTACAAAGCATCCATTTCGATCAGTGACAGTAACATAATACCAACCTGGGGAAAGTTGATCAATGTACGAATTGGTATTGTTCGTATTATTATCGATATACCCATTTGACCATTGGTAAGTATAAGGTGGAACCCCACCTGTAATAAAGACGGTTATTTTACCTGTCGAGTCGCCATAACACTTAATTTGCTCAACGTCCATGTGATCAATGGCCAAGGCAGGACAGTTTGTTCTCATCGTAAACGATGGCATTAACGTATCATGAAATCCTGCAAGTTCCCATGTGTTGTTATACCATGTAATTGGAATAAAACCTAAAGGCCAAGTATGACTAAAGAGCGGCCCAATATGAATGACTAAATCCTCAGGAAAATTCCGTACTGCAGGCAATGTTTGAGATGAAAAACATAACCTTTCAGTTGATGAGGTAATGGTTGTGTCCTGAGGCAAGTCCAAACAAATAGGTGGAACTTCAAATTCAGGCATGCTTTTGAAAAAAGGAATGTTAATCCAAAACTCTAATGCTGAGATAGTAAAATCAAAACTGATACTGTCCCACGTGTGATTAGTAAAATCATTATTCAAAGAATAAGCAGGTTGAATGTCCATTTGACTCACACCATGACATGGCCATTTAAAGTACAAATTGTGGCACGCTTTATATTTTATTTGATTGGAAACACCAGAGCCAACTATCTGATTTCCATTATGTGGATCCGCCACAAAATAATCCACGGGTTGAGGAAAATGGAGGGTATTCCAGATTGTTGGTTTAAAAGAGAAATCCTGCTGCATAGTACTCATAATGGTAAAATAGGCTGAAAATAAGCTATATTGAATTTCAACCCCCATGATATTGATGCTTCCATTCAGATTAGCAAGAAACTGTTGAATAGCAGGCCCAGTTGGAGGAGGAATAAGGGTGGCAATGGAACTCAGCAGTTGTATGACATCAATTTCCAAATTCACCCACGTACAATCGCCAGCAGCGTAAAGATTTTTTTCACACGGACCTGCATTTTCCAACCAATCTTCCGTTTCTACATAAGGAATGGTGATACTACCTGTTAAACCAATAGCAGGTACCGTAAATGTAATGGGAAGAAAATTGTTATGACAAATGGTGAAAGGAGGAAATCCAAGAGGATTGACACATGGATAAGAAAACACCCCAGTGATGGTATTCAACTCCACAATAGGAATGGTATCCCTAGGAACATTAAGAGTAAGTACATTGAAATCAGTACAAGTAAAAACACAAATAGTAGCATCCATATCCATAGAAAAGCCAAAATCAAGATACAAACCTATAACACCAGCCGAGGGAAAATGCGTATCCAAATACCAACCAGGTCTGACAGAATATGAGGATTTAATTTCAACCGTATCACCGGGACAAAATGTATTGTCGTTAGGAACTTCAAGATTGACTTGAACAGGATAACCCACATCTACATATCCTGTTGTAAAACCAGAAATGACAAAATCAGAACCAAGATGAAACCATGCATCAACATCAAATTCAGCTCCGAACTGACCACCAAAAATATTTTGAATGTCTCCGAAAGTAAAAGAATCGTCGTAATCAACACTGAACAAATTGATGTTCATGTTAATATTCCACGGATTTCCATTGGGCCCCCACATGTTTTGATTGGTGGTTTCCCAATCAATCTGATGAGAAATAATATGAGTCTGCGAAAAACTAATTATTGAAACTACACTAGCAAAAAAATATAAAAACCATCGTTTTGTCATACCAGCTTAAAAATTAACGGTTAACAAACTCTCTTTTAATACATGAAATAAAACTTTCTTCGCAACTATTGGATAATTAGCTATGACTATGACAGTCTTTTTAAGATCACCAGTTATTAACATCAATCGTTCAAATTCCATAGTATAATCCCCTGATTTTAAAGTAAAACCAAGTAGAAAAAGATCGGCTGGCTTTCCTTCATTGGTTAGCAGTTCAGTATGATCTTTCAAGACAACTTGTTGATTTGAAAGTGCTTCTTTTGTCATCCCTTTCACTACATAGGGATATAAGACATCGGGAATGATCTTAATTTCAATCGTGGAACCAGATCCACGATGAATAAAACCCACTTGTTTTTCAGTAAAAAAAGGCTGAAAATATGCAGGAGGAATAAGACTTATATTCAAGCTGTCGAAATGAAATGGCTCATTGATAAGATGATATGATGTATCGACCCAAATCTTCGGAACTTCCTGGGCTTTTAAACCAATAGCAAAGAGAATCAGAACAAATTTAAAACGCATCCCCTTTTTTACTCGCTATTTTGACCAAAATTATGAAAAAAAGTTTAATGCAAAAAAACTTAATTTTGATGAATAAAAAAAACTTCATTTTGATGAATGAAAAAAAATCATTAGTATTCATTTTTATTTTGTTCATAGCATATTTGTCATTAAAGGCAGATACTATCCCACGAAATGACGATCCCATTCAAGCATGGGGAGATATACATTTTTACGGTTTTTACGAATTTCGTCACAAAGCAAAACCACACCAGGGATTCGGATTATCAACAGGAATCATTGGTTTGAAAAAAAGCATTACAAACTTCGACTGGCAAATAAACGGAATCATCATGTACGATGTAACCAAGACCACACGGCTCGAATACACTGATAGTTCAGGGATTAATTCTTACGTTGAAGGAAGCCATTATACTGCCTATCTAAAAATGGCTGAAATACGATTATCTCCGATTGAAAGAAAATGGCATTTTTCCTTTGGTCAACTCTTAGGAGATCAATATCTCTCTTTTCAAGATAATAAGTGGGGCAAAAGGTACCTCATGACCACAATGCAAGAATTTTATAAGCTTGGAAATCCTGCAGACTTTGGTGTACGCTTAGGCTTACGTTCAAAAAACGACAAATGGTATTTTAGTTTATCGGTTTTGAATGGTGATGGACCATTTCGCCAACAAGACACATCTTCTTCTTTGTTAACCAGTTTTATGACAGTCTATGAAACTCAAACATCCGAAAAAAAATTATGGTCATTTAAAGCTTATGTCGATTACCAGCCTATTTCTTCAACAAATGAACACCGAATGGCTTTCAATCTTTTTATTCAATATGAAGATATCTTAAAGCGCGTGGGAGTTGATTTTGTTCATATCATGCAATCACCACATTTCACTGTAAAACCTTCTGTTCAAATGCTTAGTGCTTATTTGATACACCGAACCATTTTACCAACAATTTTGTTCGTTTTGCGAAATGACATATTTCTTAAATATCTTTCTCCCACCATCGAATCTCAATATCTTGTAGGATTAGAATGGTCTCCCATCCGCAACATAAAAATATCTTTTAGCTTTCGCAGAAACACATTGCTCAATCAGAATTTTGCATTTATTCATACGGGTCTTAGGTTCTAACTTCTCCAAAAAAATATTATCTTTGAAAAAAAATGAAACGCTATCTGTATTTGTTTTTTGCCATATGCATGCTTTCGATGCATGCTTTTGCCCAGCAAAAAAAGTTTTTCTTTACTCAGGGCGAAATCAACAATATTGAAGTCAACTCTATTTCTGATTATTCGTTCGAAGCCACTTTTCGCCTAGCAAATTTTGAATTAAGCTCCGTTACTGTTAATCAACGTTCATTTACACTCCTTTCCGCGGATGGTTTTACGTTAAGCTATGATGTAGGGAAACCCATGCTTCCCACTTTTAATAAACTTATTGAAATTCCTGGTAATGCTTCTTTTTACATTGAAATAGTAGAACATCAATTTCAGGAATTCAACTTAAACGACTCAGGATTTACTGGAAAACTTTTCCCCTCTCAACCATCGTGGTGCAAATGCACTTCCCCGGATGAAAGAATTTTTGCCTATGACTCACTCTTCTATCAAAAAGACGAATGGTTCTCATATCCTTTAATTCATGTGGAAGATGAAGGATTCGTACGAGGTGTAAACATCGGAACACTGATAATTTCTCCATTTCAATATAACCCTAAAAGAAATTCTTTACGAATAACCACTTCTATTCAATTTATTGTGCATTTTGAAATTTCTTCAACTGAACTCCAACAGTACAGCGAAAGAAAAAACAATCTATACAGTCCTGCATGGAAAGGATATTTTAAAGAACTCATTAACTATGATGATAAATCAATGAACAAGGATGTGATATCGAAATATCCTATCAAATTTGTCATTGTAGCTGATAGAATGTTCCAATCTGCTTTGCAACCTTTTATTCAATGGAAAAAAGAAAAGGGATTTACAGTGATTGAAGCTTACACAGACATGCCTTCAGTTGGAAATACTGCTACGAGCATTAAAAATTATCTTCAAAATCTATATAACGCAGGCAATTCGAACGACCCTGCTCCTACTTATGTGCTTCTAGTAGGAGATGTCGAACAAATCCCCAATTTTAGTAGTCAATCTTCTGGCACCCATGTAACCGATCTTTATTTTGCTTGTTATGATGGTTCTTCTGATTATCTTCCAGATGTCTATTATGGAAGATTTAGCGCACAAAACGTTAACCAACTTATCCCTCAAATTGAAAAAACTTTGATGTATGAAAAATACACTCTTCCATCAAAAAATTATCTCGACACAGTCGTCATGGTGGCAGGTGTAGATGCAACCTATTCACAAGTATATGCTAACGGACAAATCAACTATGGAACAACCTACTACTTTGAACCTGGTCACGGGATATATTCTCATACTTACTTATACCCTACCAGTAATCAGCCGTGGGTTGATGCTGATATGGTAAACAAAATTGGGAAAGGAGTTGGGTTTGCTAATTATACTGCTCATTGTAGTTCAAGTGGATGGGCAGATCCGGTTTTTTCATCATCGCAGGTTGCCTCGCTACCTCAAAATTACAAGTTTGGTTTGCTTGTTGGAAACTGTTGTCAGTCCAATAAATTTGAAGAAAATTCCTGTTTTGGTGAAACTCTTCTTCGTGCTCAGGGAAAAGGAGCCGTGGGTTATATAGGAGCATCAGATTACAGCTACTGGGATGAAGACTACTTTTGGGCTGTCGGCTATACAACCAACATTGTAGAATACCCCACATACAATGGAACGGGATTGGGAGCTTATGATCGGACTTTCCATGATCATGGAGAGCCTTATAACGAATGGTTTGTAACAAATGGCCAAATGATCATGGCCGGTAATTTAGCAGTTCAAGCCTCCAATTCAACACGAAAAAAATATTACTGGGAGATTTATCATCTCATGGGAGATCCTTCTGTCATGACTTATTATTCCAAACCCGAATCTTTATATGTATCATATGCTACCCCCATCATGATTGATCAAAGTCAACTGACTGTACAAACAGAACCTTATACGTTAGTTGCTATCTCTCAAAATGGAATTTTGCTTGATAGTAAGTATTCGCTACATCAAAACACAGTAACTCTTACTTTTTCACCCCTATCTACTAACGATTCTGTCTTAATCGTGGCTACTAAGCAAAACAAAATCCCTTACATAAAAAAAGAACCAGTTCAAGAAATTCTTTTTAACCTTGACGCCAAACTTCATTCCATTATTGAACCTCACTCTTATTATCCATGTTTTAATCAGGCTATTACACCCAAGGTTGTTATTCAAAATAAAGGTATTTCTACTCTCAACCAACTCACCATTTCGTACACCATTGATGGTGTTCCATATCAAAATTATGTATGGACAGGAAGTTTACAAAGCCAACAAAAGGACACAGTTTTCCTTTCACCATTCACTCTTCAACAAAATAGTCATGAAGTCTGTTTCTATGTGAGCTCACCTAATAATGGAACTGATCAGAATTTATCCAACGACACCATATGTGTGGAATATTTTGCTGAAAATGCAACAATAGTTGCCGATTTTACTTACAATCCTAACTCTATTTGCTATAGTCCAGCTACCATTCAATTTACCAATCAAAGTCTGCACGCCTTTGAATATGTATGGGATTTTGGTGATGGGCAAATTTCCCATGATCCCAACCCAACACATATTTATCAACTTCCAGGAGATTATAACGTAACACTTACAGCTTCGGCAAGTGTATGTGGACAAGACCAAAAAACCCTTGAAATCATTATCGGTGCAAGTAACCCAATTGTCAATGATACGGCTCACTGTGGCCCCACTTCTTTTGTTCTTACTGCAAATGGTTCGAATCTTATTTGGTACGATTCAACATTGACAAACATATTAGCTGAAGGAGACACTTTTGTAACCCCTTTGCTAACCACTTCAACCACATACTACGTCCTAAATCAAAATATTTATAATTACACAGGAGGTAAACCTGACAATAGTGGACCAGGTGGGTACTACACGAGCACTAACGAGCACTGCCTCATCTTCAATTGCTATGAACCTGTAACACTTAAAACCGTGAAGGTTTATGCTGGATCTAGTGGTAATCGAACCATCAAACTGAAAGATAGTCAAGGAAATACCCTTACATCCACCACAGTAAATATTCCGTCCGGCGAACAAATTATCACGTTGAATATGAATATTCCCGTGGGTAATAACTTGCAGCTTTGTGGACCTGCTGCTCCAAATCTTTACCGAAATGGTTCAACCACTGGTCCTGATTTACCTTATCCATACCAAATCGACAGTGTTATTTCAATTATAAGGAGCACTGCTTCAAATTATGAACTTAAATACTATTATTATTTTTATAACTGGAATGTTGAAAAAATTTGTTCCAGTAATTTCGTTCCTATACACGTCAATATTGATTATTCTCCTGAACCATCTTTTACCTATGAGGTTCATGGTGATACGGTAATATTTACGAATACCAGTATTGGCAATGGCCAATACACATGGCATTTCGGTGACGGAACTTCATCCAATGAAATTAGCCCTGTCCATGTGTATTCTTCCTACGGAGTCTACACTGTTACGTTGATTCAGCAGAACAGTTGTGGTATTGATAGTATCTCCATGGATGTGATAATTTACAGCGGCATTTCTAACTTTAATCCTAACATTCCTTGTATTATCTACCCTAATCCTGTTTCGGATCAACTTCATATTTACTTTCAAAACAGCATCAATGGTTTAATACTTATCAGAGACTTGACAGGAAAAATTATCTATCTTTCTACTATTGAACAAAAGCATATGACCATTCCTGTCAATTCATGGAATGAAGGATTGTATTTAATTCACGTTCAATCTGAAAACTCTGCTATTATACCATTTACTAAAATTAGTCAACGATGATACTTATCGATCAAGAACTTTTGCAAACCATTTCAACGCAAGCAAAGCAATCGGCTGAGAAAAAGTACCATTATGTTCTTTCAGATAAGGCAAGTAACCGTATTTATCAAGCTCTTATCGGCTTTGAACCAGGAGCATACATAGCACCACACAAACATCCTGACAATGTTATTTCTGAAACATTGATTCTTTTGAGAGGTGAAGCCATTCTAATAGTTTTTTCAGAAAACGGACAAATTGAAAATAAACACCTCCTTTCTCAAGAAAATAATGTTTTTGGACTTGTGGTTAATCCTCAAAAGTTTCACACTATTATCCCTCTAAAGGTGAGTACTGTTCTTATGGAGATAAAAGAACGCAAAGATATCAGTGATAATGACGAAAGAATTCATGCTTCATGGGCTCCACTTTCAACTGAAAAAGATAAAGTTAAGCAATGGCTAGAAAACCTATTGCATCACCTAAATATTATTTTTCCAGAGATTTACTGAATTATGTATGAATTATATCCTCTTAAACTAGCCCCCCTCTTTTTTGAAAAACCATGGGGTGGACGTAACATAGCAAAATACTATCCAAGTTACCAAGTTCCTATCAAATGCGGTGAAGCTTGGCTGGTTTCTGCTATCGAAGGTAAGAGTAATTTAATCATCAATGGTCATCTCCAGGGAAACGAGCTGAGTGAATTGATTGAAGTATACATGGAAGACCTCATTGGTGAGAAAAATTTTATCGACTTTGGCGAACAAATGCCCGTACTGATAAAGATGATTGATACTGCTAGCCCATTATCTATTCAGGTTCATCCAGACGACGTGTACGCACAACAACTTCGCAATTATCGTTGGGGTAAAAATGAAATGTGGTATATTCTTCAGGCAGGCCCTTCTTCTTTCATATTAAATGGTTTTTCTAACTTATTTTCCGAACAATACTTACAAGAATACATTGGCGATCATCGATTTCCTGAAATGCTTAATAAGATTTATCCAAAATCAGGTGATATGTTTTTTGTTAGAGCCAGAAAAGTTCACGCTATTGGTCCGGAAATTACTTTAATTGAAATTCAACAACCGTCAGATATTACCTTCAGAATATATGATTGGGACAGAAAAGACGAACATGGCAGTCCACGTGAATTACATCTTGAAGAGGCTCTTATGACTATAAATGTGCAAGATACTGATCACGGCCTCCTTCAACCTCACAAGAAAAGCGAAGAAATTGAAAAAATTTTTCATAGTCATTTTTTCAATGTAAATAAAATTCTCCTACCAGCTAGCAAAGTCTTGGCACGAAATTATCTTGGATTAGATTCCTTTGTAGTTTGGGTTGTTGTTAAAGGGATGATCTCTTTTCAATATCAAGACATGATTGATCATCTTCATACAGGAGAAATTCTACTGATCCCCGCCTCTTTAGATGAAATTTCATTTTACAGCAAACAAGGTTCTGAAATTCTTGAAATCTATAGATCATATGAAGAAAGCTAAAAATAAACAAAAGAATAATGACAAGGAGTTTCTTAAATGGAGTATTCTCGGATTGTTTAAGCAAAACCCTTATAGTATTTACAACTATCGACAAATTGCTCACATTTTAGGAATAGAAAAGAAAGAACGCGAAATTGTTCTTTACTACTTAGATGAATTGATAAAAGAAAAAAAAATTCTGACTAAAGGACGAGGTAAATATCAACTCAACATGAATTTGTATGAAGACGAACTTTCAACAACTGTTGAAGGAATTATTGAAATTACAGCCTCTGGCAAAGGTTATGTGCTTCACGATGAGGGAGATATTTTAATTAAACCCCCATTTTTAGGAAAAGCCCTGCATGGAGATAAGGTACTTGTTAAACTTCTTCCCCGACGTAAAAATAAAAAACCTGAAGGTAAAGTATTAGAGGTCATCGAACGTAAACACAAACAATACGTTGGAGTTATTGAGAGCAAAATTATAAATCTCTCTTTTTTCATTCCTGACGACCAAAACATTCACGTCAATTTCATCATCCCTAAAGAAAATCTCCACGGTGCAAAACACGGACAAAAAGTTATTTGCAAAATTACTCACTGGCCTGATCAAGCCCTACAACCCATTGCTGAAGTCATCCATATTCTTGGAGAACCTGGTAACAATGATGTTGAAATTAAGAGTATTCTTGCCAATTATGATTTTCCACTTACTTTCCCGAAAGAAGTCCTTAAAGAGGCTGAAAAAATTCCCGAAAAAATCCCCGAACATGAAATTAAGAAAAGAAGAGATTTTAGAAATATACCAACCTTCACTATTGACCCGGAAGATGCTAAAGACTTTGACGATGCTCTTTCTTTTCGTAAACTAGACAGTAATCTTTTTGAAGTTGGTGTCCATATTGCCGATGTGACCCACTATGTTAAACCCAATTCAGCTATTGACAAAGAAGCATATCAACGAGGAACATCGGTTTATCTTGTCGATCGAGTGTTTCCTATGTTACCAGAAAAACTATCTAATCATATTTGTTCACTCAATCCTCATGAAGATAAATTATGCTTTTCTGTTGTTTTCACCATGAACAAACAAGCTCAAATTAAAAACTATTGGATTGGTAAAACCATCATTCGATCGAACCGTCGCTTTACTTACGAAGAAGCTCAACAAATTATTGATACAGGCGAAGGTGATCTTGTAGAAGAATTGTTACAACTCAATCAACTTGCACGCAGACTGCGAGAACAACGGCTTAAAAACGGCTCTATTAACTTCCAAACTCAAGAAATAAAATTTAAACTGGATGAACAAGGTAAACCTCTTGAAATCTTCATCAAAGAACAAAAACAAGCAAATGAACTTATCGAAGATTTCATGCTACTTGCTAATAAAACCGTCGCAGAAGAAGTACAAAAGTTATCAATCGATCATCCAAAAACTTTCGTCTACCGTATTCATGATGAACCCAGTCCAGAAAAATTAACTATTTTTGCTGCATATCTAAACAAAATTGGCTATAAACTGCAACTAACTTCTCGAAAAAAAATAGCTCATTCTCTCAATCAGCTGTTTGAAAAAGTAGCTGGAAAACCTGAACAACATCTCATAGAAACCGTAGCTATCCGAACCATGGCAAAAGCTATTTACAGTACTTACAACATAGGCCATTACGGACTGGGATTTAATTATTACACCCATTTCACTTCTCCCATACGTCGTTACCCAGACATCCTTGTACATCGACTTCTAGAACGTTATATGAAAGGATTGCCTTCTGTAAACCAAGAAGAATACGAAGCCTGGTGCAAACATTGTAGCCAAATGGAACAGAAAGCTACAGAAGCTGAGCGAGAATCCATTAAGTTAAAACAAATGGAGTATATGTCCGAACGCATTGGGAAGATATTCAAAGGCGTTATTTCTGGTGTCAGCAAATGGGGCATCTACGTCGAACTAGAAGAAAGTAAAGCAGAAGGTCTCGTGCGTCTAGAAGATATGACCGATGACTATTATTACCTCGATGAAGATAATTACATGGTCATCGGAAAACGTTATAAAACCACTTATCGAATAGGAGACAAAGTCACTGTCAAAATTAAAAGTATTGATATCTCCCGAAAACACATGAATTTAATACTCATCATATGAGAAGATTAATTTCACTAATAACTTTTATTTTAATTTTTTTTGGGTGTAAGCATTTTCATGGACAAGAAAATTATGCCAGGCCTTACTGGGTCTTCTTCACCGAGAAAGATACAACACATTTCGACCCCTATTCTTTTTTTGATAAAAAGGCAATTCAGCGCCGTCTAAGAAATCACATTGCTTTGTACGATTACGATGATATTCCAGTAAAATCTGAATATATTGAATCTGTTCGAAATCTTTGCGACTCTGTCATCTATCCTAGTCGATGGTTTAATGCAGTATATATCTATGCTAATGAATCGCAAATTACACAAATTACTTCTTTTCCATTTGTTAAAGAAGTCCAACCCGCATTTATTGATTCTATTCAATTTAGCATTAACGATACATTGAACTTTGATTTTTATTCTCAACATTTTATGACTCAGCTTTCTATGATGAATGCAAATATTTTTTTAGACTCGGGTTTTTTAGGACAGAATGTTCGAATAGCTGTTTTTGATGCAGGATTTCCTGGGGTTGATACAATTTTAGCTTTTAAACATTTGCGCGATAAAAAGAAAATTATAGCTACCTACGATTTTCGAAAGAAAAAAGAATTTGTATATGATTATAATCAACATGGTACTATGGTGTTAAGCTGTATTGCTGGATTGGTACCTGTCAAAAAATCTACGGCACGTTCATGGGAAAGAAATGAAGCAATAGATACCTTTCAATTTTATTACCATGGAATAGCTTTAAATGCTGAATTCTTATTGGCGAGAACTGAAATAGCTCCAGAAGTAAAAGCTGAAGAGATATATTGGATAGCAGCTCTAGAATGGGCTGACCAACTAGGTGCCGACATTGTCAATAGTAGTTTAGGTTATACTTATCATAGATACTTCCCATATCAGATGGATGGTAAAACTACCTTGATTAGTAAAGCTGCAGCCAAAGCAATGAAAAAAGGTATTCTGGTAATTAATGCTGCCGGAAACGATGGAAATAAGGCGTGGCATGTCATCGGCGCTCCAGCCGATGCTGATAGCATTATTTCAGTTGGAGGGGTAGGTCCTGACAATATGCTTGCCACTAATTTTAGCTCCAGAGGTCCCACAGCAGACGGGCGACTCAAGCCTGATGTTTGTGCTGCCGGATGGGCTTATACCATTAATAAAAATGGCAAATCCACTTATGCAGCAGGTACCTCTTTTGCTGCACCACTTGTAACTGGTTTTGCTGCCTGTTTATTATCGGCAGACAGCACTACGACTTCCTCCCAACTTTACCAAAAATTAAGAGAAAGCGGTCATTTATATCCTTATTTTGATTATGCTCACGGCTATGGTATACCTACCGCTCGTAAAGCATTTAAACTTGATACAACAACACAATCATTCGACGTGAAAACAACATCTGATTCTATCACATTTACTATCTTAAAGAATAAACTTCCTTTCTCCAATTCGGTCACTTCAGATACTTCTTTTTTGGATCGTTATTTTTACATTCATTGCGAGGGTACCAATGGCATACTCAAATGGTATGAAGCTTATCCTGTTTCATCCGTTCAAACCATTTCATATCCAATAAACCAATTCAAAAAAGGAGAAGTTATTCGATGCTTTTACCACAATCAATATTTTGAATATAAATTTTAAACCGATTCATATGAAAAAAATACTTTTGGTAAATGTTCTTTTTGTTTTTGCACTTGCTGGACTGTTTTCACAATCTAAATATTTTCGTGAGGAAGTTCATTTTCCCTACAAAAAAGTACCCATTGTTGGTCAAAATGGACGACACTATTTTGCCGCCATGTATGGCTTCCAAGTTGCGATCACTACTCATAAAACACTTCTTGCACCCACTTCTCCATTGGGAACATTAGAACCCACCTTGGGTTATATCTATAAATTGCGGATTACGTCTTGGTTTTCCACAGGACTTACCAGTAACTATGCAATTTACGGTTACATCTACCTCAATGATAGCATGAAAATTTTCCCTGATGTTTTTTCACACCGAAGACAATCAATACGGACAGGGCTTTTAGAAGGTAATTTTTACATACGCCTAAATTTTGATCCCAAAAGAGGTAATACGTTAGGAAAGTACGTGGATTTTTTCATTTGGGGAGGTTATCCTATCATGCGCAGACAATATTATAAGGATCATATAAGCAAAGAAATTTATTCAGTGAAAGTCAAGAATTATCAAGGCATTGCAAATGATTGGCAGTACGGTTATGGTATCCGCCTAGGCTTTAAATCATTTTTTGCCTACCTTAAATATAGAGCAAGTAATTTGCTTTCGTCTGAATTTTCTAATAAATTAGAACCTCCTCGATGGGCTTTAGGCATTGTTTATCAACTTAGTTTACCTAGTAAATCTAAAAATTCGTGAAAAAAAATATTATCCATCAATACATTGAATTTATTCTTTCAAACAATTTCCTAGCCCAAAAGCAAATTAGTTATCTTTTGATAGGACGAAATTTCACGCTAATTTCCCTCGAAAACAAGTGGTGGGGTATTGCCCTGACTGAGCATCAGCATTGTTGTACTCAATCTCATGAACAAATCCTTTTCTTAAAGGCATTTAAGCGTCCTACCGTACAGTGGTTACTTGAACACCTTGAGCAAACACCTTACTTTAATTCTATTCTTTGTGCTCTTGCAAACGCATGGTTGCAAGAACAGATTGATTCAAAATCTGTTGATTTTATTGAAAAGGATCCTGTCGAACTAATTGACCTCAAGGGAAAGGTAGTTACCATGGTAGGATATTTTCAGCATTACGCTCACTTGTTTGATGATTGGGAATTAAATTGGACAGTCATTGAAAAAGATCCTCAGCACGTTGCACCTCAACACCAACACAAAATTGTTTTGTTCGATACAGATGAATGGAAAAAAAAGATATTTCACAGTGATGTAAATATCATCACGGGTTCAACCGTTGTCAACAATACACTGGAGGAAATTATACATTACGTTAGCCCTTTTGCTATTAATGTGCTTACAGGTCTAACAGCAGGAGGTATTCCAGAGGTTTTAGCTGGTTACCCTATACACTTTATTGCTGGTTCGGTCGTCTTATCACCTAAACGTACTAAAAAGCTTACCTTGCTGGGAGCACCCGGTTTTGCTTATTTCAAACTAAAAGCTTTGAAAAAAATTGTCTTAACCCTACGTTGATTTTTCATTTTTTTTCACAAAAACCACCAAATATTCTTCCACCGCTTTTCCTCAAAAGGAAATATATTATCTTCTTCTCTAAGGTCTTAAATTTTAGCTAAATAGCTCACGGGTTTAATTTTCACATACATTGAAGTAACCCAAAACTTTCACGATCAAATCACCGAATTAAATTAATGCAATTTTTTTAGAGCTTTTTCAATTCTTTCCATTGCTTTTTGGAGGTTTTCCATGCTGGTAGCATAGCTAAAACGAATATATCCAGGGCTACCAAAAGATGAACCAGGAACCAATGCTACATGAGCTTCATTGAGTAAGTACATACATACGTCATTGTCATTTAGAATAGTAAAGCCATCGAGAGATTTACCATATAAAAGTTCTACATTAGGAAAGACGTAAAAAGCTCCATCAGGATGGTTAGGAATCATTTCTTCTATCTCAATAAGTTTTTGCACAAGATAATCTCTTCTTTCTTGGAAGGCTTTTATCATTTTTTGTAAGTCTGGAGAAGCCTCAGGGTCCTGTTCCAGTGCAGCAATAGCAGCTCGTTGTCCTATGGTATTTGCACCTGATGTCATTTGTCCTTGTACCTTCTGAATAGCTTTAGCAACGACAGGATTGGATGCGCTGTAACCTATACGCCACCCAGGCATAGCAAAAGCCTTCGACAAACCATTAATAACTATGACCTGTTTATGTATTTCCTCAAATTCAGCGATTGATGTTGTTTTTCCCTTGAAATTGATAAGCTCGTAAATCTCATCTGATAAGATGTAAATGTCAGGATATTTAGCAAAAACTTGTGCAAATTCTTTCAGTTCTTCTTTTGAGTATACAAGTCCGGATGGATTGTTAGGTGAACTAAAAATAAAAGCTCTTGTTCGGCTAGTAATAGCTTCTTCAATTTGTTCAGGAAAAATCTTGAATTCATTTTCAATAGAACTGTTGATAATAACAGGAACACCGCCTGCCAATTTGACAAGTTCCGTATAACTAACCCAATATGGTGCAGGAATTATTACTTCATCTCCAGGATCGAGAATAGCAAAAAAAGCATTAGCAATAGCTTGCTTTGCTCCGTTCGAAACGACTATCTGGTCAGGTGAATAGACTAAATTATTATCACGTAATAGTTTTTTTGCTATAGCTTCGCGCAATTCAGGAAATCCAGCTACAGGAGGATAAAAACTATAATTTTCTTCAATGGCTCGAATGGCAGCTTCTTTAATAAACTGGGGAACAAAAAAGTCAGGTTCTCCAATGCTAAGATTAATGATGTCAATACCCTTCTTCTGTAATTCACGGCTTTTCTGAGCCATTGCCAGCGTGGCTGATTCTTCAATTTGCAAAATTCTTTCTGCAATCAAGGGTCGCGTTGCCACTTCCATTTTTTTAAATTTCAACAAATGTAAACATTTATTTAAATGTACAAGTTATATGTTAATAAAAAAATACAAATTTATACTAATCACAGCAAATAAAAACCGAAAATCAGTTTTTTGTAGACAAATTTAATTTACCCTAAAACTTTTTTCCTGATATGATACAACATATCTTCTGTCATTGAAGCAAGGTCATAATCTGGATTCCACCCCCATTCGTCACGAGCAGCACTATCATCAATGGTTTGAGGCCATGAATCGGCAATATCCTGACGAAAATCGGGTTCATAGGAAATTTCAAATTCTGGAATATGCTTTCTAATTTCTTCGGCAAGCTCAGCAGGAGTAAAACTCATAGCTGTTACGTTAAAATTACTATGATGCTTAAGTTTTGAAAAATCAGCTTCCATTAGCTGAATAGTGGCTTTTAAACAATCAGGCATATACATCATGGGAAGACGAGTATCAGGTTTTAAAAAGCAAGTATAACGTTTGTGTTTAACAGCTTCGTAAAAAATTTCCACGGCATAGTCAGTCGTACCACCACCTGGTAATGTTTCATAACTAATAATACCAGGATACCGCATGCCACGCACGTCCAATCCGAATTTTCTAACATAATAATCGCCCAACAATTCACCGGCCACTTTGGTAATTCCATACATGGTAGTAGGTTCAAGAATTGTACTTTGAGGAGTATTGACTCGTGGAGTTGTTGGACCAAAAGCAGCAATTGAGCTGGGATTGAAAACTTGTTTCAATCCTAATTCACGTGCCACTTCAAATACGTTAATTAAGCCATTCAAATTAATATCGTATGCTAAAAGTGGATCTTTTTCCCCTGCTGCAGATAAAATAGCTGCCATGTTAATGATTATTTCAATCTTATACTTCGTACAGATTTCTCTCAGTCGTTCTCTATTTCTAACGTCGAGTTCCTCGTAGGAAAACTTAAGAAGCTTTTCGTTAGTCGGTCTTTTTCGAGATGCTAAAACAACCTGGTCATCACCATACATTTCAGCAAGTTTAAGAGCTAATTCTGAACCAATCTGGCCACTGCCACCAATAATTAAATATTTGCTCATAATATTTCCTTTAAAATTGTTGGCAAATATAGAATTTTCCACAATACTACCCTAACTGGGAATTTTTTCTTCCATACATCATAAGGTATGCTTTGATAAAAGTATCTAGTTCTCCATCCAGTACAGCTTGTGCATTTCCTACTTCAACATTGGTACGCAAGTCTTTCACCAATTTATAAGGATGAAGTACATAATTTCTAATTTGAGAGCCCCACTCTATTTTCTTTTTTGAGCTTTCAATAGCTTCGATTTTTTCGCGTTTTTTCTGAAGTTCCAACTCGTAAAGCCTTGATTTTAGCATTTGCAAAGCTTTTTCTCTATTTTGAAACTGACTTCTAGTGACCTGACATTCAACCACAATACCAGTTGGAATATGTTTTAATCTCACTGCTGTTTCTACTTTGTTAACGTTCTGTCCTCCAGGACCAGAACTCCTGAAGGTATCCCACTCGAGATCTGCTGGATTGATGTTGATCTCAATTCTTTCATCTATTAAAGGATATGCATATACGGAAGCAAAAGAAGTATGCCGTCGCTGATTTGCATCGAAAGGAGATATTCTTACCAGCCTATGAACTCCACTTTCCCCTTTTAAATAACCATAAGCATATTCTCCTTGTATTTCCAATGTACAAGATTTAATGCCAGCCGTGTCACCCTCTTGTAAATCGAGAATTTCTATCTTATATTTTTTCTCCTCTGCCCATCGCAAGTACATTCTCATAAGCATTTGGGCCCAGTCCTGACTTTCAGTTCCTCCTGCTCCCGCATTAATCGTCAACAATGCTCCAAGTTTATCCTCTTCTTCGCCTAACATGTTGAAAAATTCCAAATCTTCTACTTCTTTTAAAGTTCGTTGATAAATTTCGTCAAACTCCTCCTGAGACAATTCATCAGACTGAAAAAATTCCCATGCAATACTCAGTTCTTCAAATTTTTCAATAACATTTTGGAATCGTTCAACCCAGGATTTTTTTTCACTTAATTTTTTCAATATCCCTTCCGCCTCCTTTGGATCGTTCCAAAAACCATCAGCTATGGTCAATTGCTCAAGCTTTTGAATTTCATCTTGATATTGTTCTATGTTAAAGATACCTCCTTAACGCTTCAATGCGTTCCTTAAGGGAAAAAAATTCTTCTTTACCTGCCATAATGTATAATTTTATTTATCCTGAAAAAGAGTGGTTTTTTTTACTAAAATACGAAACAAAATGTATGTTGGTAAAACTATCAGCAAGGCTATGATCCATTCTTTATCAATAAAAAATTGCCTATCTTGTAAAAAATTCTTTAAAAAATTCAAAACAATAAAGGAAATAATAAGAGCAGATATACTATGATATTCACGGCGTACGAATCTTTTTAAATTGATCACTGTTTTTGTAGGCTCATAATGCTTGAAAGATGGAAAAAAAGCTGGGGTTTTTTCTGCCCATTGCTCAAAGGCTTTTCCAAATTTTTCACGAAGGAACTCTTCTTCAGCAAACATAATACGTTCATAATAAATCCAAAAAAAAGCTATGGAGAATAATAAAAATTCTATGCTTCCTGCATAGATGATTAAACCGAGCCACATAAAAAAATTACCCACATAAAGGGGATGCCGTACTACCGAATATATTCCTTTCGTGTTGAGCGATAAAGCAACTTGCTTTTCAATATTTCGACCACTGGTTCCAGCAGGAGTTTGCATAAGAACAACAAAACGAATAAACTGCCCTAAAAGAGAAATACTGAAACAAGTCAAACCCCATAGCCAATTGTGATAATTCCCAAAGTCTGAACGTTCAAATAACAAAAAAGGTACACCTACAATAAATAAAATCAGCGGTATAAAACTCCTATATCGAAAGAGCATGTTACCCTCTCGAACAAATTGACTATAGAGAGACATATTAATAATGGTAATACTGGAAGTCTTTGCCTAAATAATAACCAGAAGAGCCCAACAATTCTTCAATTCTAAGTAAATGATTATATTTAGCTACACGTTCTGATCTACAAGCACTACCTGTTTTAATTAAACCAGTGTTCATAGCTACAGCAAGGTCCGATATGCTAGTATCCTCGGTTTCTCCACTCCGATGACTGATGATGGCCGAATAACCATAGCGGTGAGCTACCTGTATAGTTTGAATAGTTTCAGAAACAGTTCCAATTTGATTTAGCTTGATAAGTATAGAATTAGCAATACCATTTTCTATTCCATATGCTAATCTTTCAATATTGGTAACAAAGACATCGTCGCCAACAAGTTGGATTTTATCACCTAATTCAGCAGTAAGTTTCTGCCATCCTTCCCAATCATCCTCTGCCATACCATCCTCAATTGATAGAATTGGATATTTTTCTATCCAGCTTCTATAAAGGGAAATAAGATCCGACGATGTCAACATATCACCAGATGATTTTTTAAGGATATACTTGTTTTCCTTTGGATCATACAGTTCGCTTGCTGCAATATCTAAAGCTAATGCAATATCAGTTCCTGGCTCATATCCGGCTTTTTCTATGGCTTGCAAAATGACTTTGACAGCTTCCTCATTGTTCTCCAAGTTTGGAGCAAACCCTCCTTCGTCTCCAACCGAAGTTGCCAATTTTTTTTCTTTTAAAATTGCTTTCAACTGATGAAACACCTCAACACCCATTCTTAAAGCATCGGCAAAAGTTGTAGCGTTGATAGGCATAATCATAAATTCCTGAAAATCAACACTATTATCTGCATGAGCACCACCGTTCAAAATATTCATCATGGGAATGGGAAGCGTATTAGCATTTGCTCCACCCAAGTACCTAAAGAGTGGCATGCCTGAAGCTTGAGCTCCAGCTTTTGCACACGCAAGAGACACACCTAAAATAGCATTGGCGCCAAGTCTTCCCTTGTTGGCAGTACCATCTAATTCAATTAATATTTGATCGATCAAATTCTGTTCTCTGACATCCACTCCTTGTAATTCGGGAGCTATGATTTTATTTACATTTTGAACTGCTTGCAAAACACCTTTACCAAAATAATATGATTTATCACCGTCTCTCAATTCGTGCGCTTCATGTTTTCCAGTCGATGCACCAGAAGGAATACTAGCCCTTCCAAAAAAATTGGATTCAGTAAACACTTCAACTTCTATGGTTGGGTTACCTCTCGAATCGAGAATTTGACGAGCATAAATTCTTTTTATCGCACTCATATATTTCTTTTTATTTAATAAAAAAAAACAGGATAACAAGTATCCTGTTTCAAAATTAATATTTTTACTTCAATTAATCTTCAGTTTTTTTCATCTCACCATTTTCGGAAGATGTAGATTTCTTTTCCTCAATATTACTTTGTTTCGCATCTTGTTGAGTTATTTTAGTTTCTTTTTGAGTTGATTTTTTTCTTCTGCGTCTTCTAGTAGAACTTTTTTGGGTCCCTTCACTAGCTTGAATCAATTCATTAAAGTCAACAAGTTCAATCATAGCTAATTCGGCATTATCACCAATTCGGTTACCTAGTTTTAAAATTCTTGTGTAACCACCTGGCCTGTTCATAACTTTAGGAGCAACAACTCGAAAAAGTTCTTTTACAGCTTCCTTGTTCTGCAAATACTTAAAAGCCATTCGACGATGATGTGTACTGTCTTCTTTCGTCAAAGTAATGATAGGTTCTACAAAACTTCTAAGAGCCTTAGCTTTCTGCAGAGTTGTTTTTATTCGCTTATGCAATATAAGAGATATTGCAAGATTTTTGAGAAGAGCTTCTCTATGCTCTTTTTTTCGACCTAAATGATTGAAATTTTTCTTATGTCTCATGACTAATCTTTTTCAAGTTTGTACTTGGATATGTTCATGCCAAATTGTAAATTCTTAGATTTTAACAATTCTTCAATTTCTGTGAGTGACTTTTTGCCAAAATTTCTGAATTTTAAAAGATCAGATTTGTTATATACAACCAAATCTGCCAGTGTTTCAATATCAGCTGCACGTAAACAATTGAGAGCCCGTACACTTAGATGAAGATCTTCCAGTTTTGTCTTAAGTAATTTCCTCATGACAGCAATATCCTCTTCTTCTTCTTCAATCATATTAGTTTTTTCCAGTAATTCAACCTCAAATTTGCCATCTGTGAAAAGAGAAAAATGTTGAATTAATATCCGAGCTGCTTCTTGTAAGGCAGTGGCGGGATCAATAGTTCCATCTGTTTCAACTGTTAATAAAAGTCTTTCATAATCTGTTCTCTGTTCTACTCGAACGTTTTCAATTTTGTAACTCACATTACGTATAGGAGTAAAAATAGCATCCATGGCAATATATCCAACAGGAGGATTAGCGGGTGCTAGATCTTCTGCCAGAACATATCCTCTTCCCTTAGCTATATCGAGTGAAAAATTCAATTTAACTTTTGGTTCGAGGTGGCATATCACATGGTCAGGATTGGCTACCTCAAAAGCGTTGAAAAATTTAGCAATGTCACCAGCAGTCACAACTTCTTGGCCATGGATTACAACGTTAACAGTTTCATTGTTAACACCATCAATGATACGTTTAATTCGTACCTGCTTCAGATTTAATATTATATCAACCACATCTTCTACGACACCCTCTATGGTTGAGAATTCATGTAAAACATTACTAAATTTCACCCCGACTATGGCAAATCCTTCAAGAGAAGAGAGCAAAACCCTTCTTAAAGCATTTCCAACGGTTTGACCATAACCTGGCTCAAGAGGCTTCATTTCAAATACACCTCTTGATTCACTTTGTTCTAATTGGATGACCCTATCTGGTTTCTGAAAATGTAATATTGCCATATTTTATTTTACTTACTATAGAATTCAACGATATATTGCTCATTAATATTCTCAGGAATGGCCTCGCGTTCTGGATAATTCATAAATTTTCCTGTCAGTTTTTGAGTGTCAACTTCAAGCCAACTGTAAGTATTTTTGTGACCCTGCACGGCATGTAGTATGATATCAAGGTTTTTTGATTTTTCTCGAACTGAAACAACATCCCCCGGTTTTACAAGAAAAGAAGGAATGTTAACCACCTGGCCATTTACCTCGATGTGCTTATGAGTTACCAGCTGCCTTGCTTGTCTCCTTGTTTTAGCAAATCCTAATCGATACACCACATTGTCCAATCTTGATTCCAGTAATTGCAAGAGAACAATACCGGTTACACCATGTTTTCGAGAAGCAACTTCAAAAAATCTCTTGAATTGTCTCTCTAATAAACCATATATACTTTTTGCTTTTTGCTTTTCTCTTAAACGCAATCCATAATCGGACAATTTCTTTCGTTTTCTAGCCAATCCATGTTGTCCAGGAGGGTATTTTTTTCTTTCAAAATGTTTATCATACCCAAAGATGGGCTCCATGAATTTTCTTGCAATTTTCGAACGAGGTCCTGTGTATCTTGCCATAATTCACAAAGATTTCTTGTTAAACTCTTCTACGTTTGGGTGGACGACAGCCATTATGTGGAATAGGTGTAATGTCAATAATTTCAGTTACTTCTATACCACAATTATGAATAGCACGAATAGCACTTTCGCGACCTGCCCCAGGTCCTTTTACAAACACTTTAACTTTTCTTAATCCTGCATCATAAGCTATTTTGGCGGCATCTTCTGCTGCAACCTGACCAGCGTATGGTGTATTTTTTTTACTTCCCCTGAAACCCATTTTGCCAGCAGATGACCATGAGATGACTTGACCATCATCATTAGTAAGAGTAACTATCACGTTGTTAAAGGTTGCTTTGACAAAAGCTTTACCAAAGGGTTCTACTTTTACTTTTTTCTTTTTTGATGCTTTGGTTTGTTGTTTAGCCATAATCAACACTTTTACTTTTAACCTTTAGGTGCCTTCTTTTTGTTGGCTACTGTTTTACGCTTACCTTTTCTGGTTCGAGCGTTGGTCCGTGTACGTTGACCACGAACAGGTAGTCCCAAACGATGACGAATTCCCCTATAACAGCCAATATCCATCAATCGTTTGATGTTCATTTGAATTTCAGAGCGTAATGCTCCTTCAGTTTTTACTTCATCGTTGATAATCTGACGAATTTTAGCTAGCTCATCGTCAGACCATTCAGAAACCTTTTTGTCGAAAGAAACACCAGCTTTCACTAGTATTTTCTTTGCTGTCGAACGACCAATACCATAAATATAAGTAAGTGCTATTTCTCCTCTTTTGTTTCTTGGTAAATCAACACCTGCAATTCGTGCCATATTCAATTACCTTTTTGACGTTGTTTATATCTTGGATTCTTTTTATTGATAATATAAACTCTCCCTCTCCTTCGCACAACTTTACAATCGGAAGATCTTCGTTTAACAGAAACGCGTACTTTCATAATGCTCAAATTTTAATATCTTTTTGTAATTCTTCCCCTGGACAAATCATATGGCGACATTTCCAGTCTTACCTTATCCCCCGGTAAAATTTTAATGTAGTTCATTCTCATTTTACCTGAGATATGTGCTAAGACTATGTGCCCGTTGGGTAATTCAACGCGAAACATAGCATTCCCCAAACTTTCTATCACAGTTCCATCTATTTCAATGAGATCTTGTTTGGCCATATGTAATTTTTTTCTACAAATTCATAAGTGGAAATAACTTCAGGATGTTGATCTCTCACTACCACCATATGCTCAAAATGAGCACTGGGTTTTCGGTCCTTTGTTTTTATAGTCCAACCATCGGAAGCAACATAAACCTCATAGGTTCCCATGTTGATCATTGGTTCTATGCAAAGTACCATGTTCGTCATTAATTTCATCCCTTTATGCTTTTTACCATAATTAGGTACTTCAGGCTTTTCATGCAAATTTTTCCCAATCCCATGCCCGACTAAATCTCGAACGACACTGAACCCATGTTTTTCCACATGTGTTTGAATTGCATTACCAATATCTCCCAGATGATTACCTGCTATAGCTTCCCTTATCCCCAGTTGCAAAGCTTCATAAGTCACTCGCACCAGATCTCGTGCTTTTTCATCTATGTCTCCGACGATAAAAGTATATGCATAGTCGCCAAAATAACCCTTGAAATAAACCCCGCAATCCACAGAAACTATGTCACCTTCTTGAATTACCCTATCGCTAGGTATTCCGTGTACTACCTCATCGTTGATCGAAACACATAAAGTAGCCGGATATCCACGATAACCTTTAAAAGCAGGCATAGCTCCGTGGGAAAAAATGAACTCCTCTGCTATCTTATCGAGCTGTGCAGTAGTTATACCGGGGCGGATCAATTTTGCTATTTCGCCTAATGTTTTCCCAACAAGCAAAGAACTTTCTTTAATCTTTTGTATTTCTTCTTCTGTTTTTTGCAAATCAATCATAATCAGTACCCCATCATACCAGGTGAAGTTCTACCTTTAATTCTGCCACTTTTGGTCAGTCCATCATAATGTCGCATGAGAAGATAACTTTCTATTTGCTGCAACGTATCCAAAACAACTCCAACCAAGATAAGCAATGAAGTTCCACCGAAGAATTGGGCAAACTGCGAATTCACATCAAAAGTTCTAACTAAAGCAGGCATGATAGCAACAAAAGCAAGAAATAGAGAACCTGGTAAAGTAATTTTTGACATTACATTATCAATAAATTCAGCTGTTGGTTTACCTGGCTTAATACCAGGGATAAATCCTCCGTTTTTTCTTAATTCTTCAGCCATTTGCGTGGGATTAATTGTAATAGCTGTATAGAAGTAAGTGAAAATAATGATCAAGAAAGCAAAAACTAGATTGTACCAAAATCCATCAGGATTTATCATAGAAGATAGGAATCCAGATAATTCCTGACTTTTTGCATACCCTGCTATGGTAACAGGCAAGAACATGATAGCTTGAGCAAAAATAATAGGCATCACACCTGCAGCATTAACTTTAAGAGGTAGATACTGGCGAACTCCACCATATTGTTTGTTTCCGATAACTCTCTTAGCAAATTGAATAGGTATTTTACGAGTTCCCTGAACAAGCATAATAGTAATCACTACTACAACAATTAAAACTATAAGTTCGACAATGAAAACAAACAGACCACCCCCGCCAACTTCAAGGCGAGAGGCAAATTCAGCCACCAGAGCAAATGGGAATCGAGCTATGATCCCAACCATGATAAGCAAAGAGATTCCATTTCCAATCCCTTTGTCGGTTATTCGCTCACCTAGCCACATCACAAATAATGTTCCAGCAGTTAACAAAATGGTTGAAGAGAACCTAAATAAAAAAGGTAAATGGGTTATATCAGATCTAAAAGGGTAAATTCCTTCAGGTGGAATCATGGATGTTACGTAACTTAAGTATCCTTGAGATTGAGCTATAACAACAAAAACAGTTAAATAACGAGTTATCTGATTTAATTTTTTTCTGCCACTCTCTCCCTCCTTTTGCAATTTCTGAAAGTAAGGTACAGCTACTGTTAAAAGCTGAATAATAATAGATGCAGAGATGTAAGGCATAATACCTAGTGCTAAAATAGATACTGATGAAAAAGCACCACCAGAAAAAATGTTAATCAACTCAAGAATTCCACCCTGCCCTATCGATCCAGATTCTTTCAAAACTTGAGGATCAATTCCTGGCAAAATGACATGAGCTCCAAGTCTATAGATTAAAACAAGAAAAAGTGTGTAAAGAATTCGTTGTTTTAATTCGTCTATTTTGTTAATGTTTCGAATAGTGTTTATTAATCTGCTCATTATTTAGTTATATTTTAAATTATTGAAGTTATACCTCCTTGTTTTTCTATTGCTTCCATGGCTTTTCGTGAAAAAGCATGGGCACTAACATTGATTTTTTTAGTAATTTCTCCTCTTCCAAGTATTTTCACTTTGTCATTTTTTCCAATCAAACCATGTTGATTAAGAATTTCGGGTGTAATTTCTTGCAAATCAAACTGTGTAACTATGCGTTCTAAAGTATCAAGGTTAATAGCTTTGTAAAAAATCTTATTAGGATTGGTGAATCCAAACTTAGGAATTCTTCTATACAATGGCATCTGTCCACCTTCAAAACCAATTTTTTTACTATATCCACTTCTGGACTTTGCACCCTTGTTGCCACGAGTTGAAGTGCCTCCATGACCAGAACCTTCGCCCCTGCCTATTCTTTTTTCCTTGTGTACAGAACCCTTAGCTGGCTTTAACTGATCCAAACGTATCATGGTTATCAATTTAATTAATTTCCTTATATAACAATAAATGCTGAACTCTTTTAATCATTCCAAGAATTTGTGGAGTTGCCCGATGTTCTACCACAGAATTCAGTCTACGTAATCCCAATGCTTTAATGGTTCTCTTGTTCTTCAAAGGTTCACCTATCACACTACGAATCAACTGAATTCTTAACCTTTTCATATGCTATCCATTAAAAACTTTTTCCAATGGAATATTTCTCATTTGAGAAACTTCGAAAGGATCTTTTAATTGCAACAAAGCAGTCATGGTTGCTTTCACCACATTATGAGGATTGGTTGAACCTTTACATTTAGCTAAAACATTTTTAATTCCCACGCTCTCAAGAACAGCACGCATGGCACCTCCTGCAATTACACCTGTTCCGGGAGCAGCAGGTTTTATTAATACTTTAGCTGCACCAAATTTGGCTTCAACTTCATGTGGTATGGTTCCCTTTAAAATATTTATTTTATACAAGTTTTTCTTAGCATCTTCGACACCTTTAGAAATAGCAGAAGTTACTTCTTTGGCTTTTCCTAAGCCAATACCAACAATACCATTTTCATTCCCAACCACTACAATAGCTGAAAAACTAAAAGCTCGGCCGCCTTTCGTTACTTTTGTTACACGTTTAACAGTGACCAGCCTTTCCTTTAATTCAGTATCAACTGCCCTTACTTTTTTATTAATAACTCTCTGCATAAAATTAAAATTTTAAACCTCCCTCTCTGGCACCTTCAGCCAGAGCTTTTACTCTCCCGTGATACTTGTATCCATTTCGATCAAAAACAACTTCAGTAATACCTTTTTGAATAGCCAGTTCAGCAATTTTTTTCCCAACCAATTTGGCTTTATCTGTTTTCGTGCCAACCACTTGAGCTACCTCTTTCACGCGAGATGAGAAAGCAGCAAGTGTTCGACCCGCATAGTCATCGATTAATTGAACGTAAATTTCCTTGTTACTTCTAAAAACAGACATCCTAGGTCTTGAAGATGTTCCTTTTATTTTTTTCCGGATCCTCATTTTGATCCGCCATCTTCTAAACTCTTTTTCGTTTTTAAATTTTGACCTCATAGTTTTTCGATTTTACTCATTACTTAGCAGCTGCAGCTTTACCAGCTTTTCTACGTATGTATTCATTAATGTAACGGATACCTTTTCCTTTGTAAGGTTCAGGCTTTCTCAATGCTCGAATTTTGGCCGCCACCTGACCTAACACTTGCCTATCATATGAACGCAAAATTATTTTTGGATTTTGTCCTTTTTCAGTAATTACCTCAACTTGTACTTCTTTTGGCATTTCAAATATCACATTGTGTGAAAAACCTAAAGAAAGATCCAACAAGTTTCCAGAAACAGATGCTTTATAACCCACACCTACCATTTCCATGGTGATGGTAAATCCTTCGTGAACTCCTTTAACCATGTTGTTGATAAGTGTCCTATATAAGCCATGATAAGCTTTCGTTTGCTTTTCGTCGTTTAATCGTTCACAAATAATTTGATTATTTTCTACTTTAACTCTTATGGTAGGCTTAACCTCTTGCTTTAATTCTCCCTTAGGTCCTTTAACCAACACCACATTATCGGGCGTAACCTTAACTTCTACGCCTTTGGGTATAAAAATGGGCATCTTTCCTATTCTCGACATGATAATTCCTCCATTTTTAGGCTATATAACATATTATTTCACCTCCCACATGATGTTTACGAGCTTCTTTGTCAGTCATCAATCCCTTGTTTGTGCTTATGATTGCAATACCAAGCCCGTTCATCACACGTGGCATATCTTCCACTGAAGTATACTTTCGTAAACCGGGTGTGCTAACACGTTTTAGCATTGATATAGTAGGCATTTTAGTTACAGGGTGGTATTTTAAAGCCAATTTGAGTATTTTTTTGTTCATTTTTTCATCAACTTTATAACTTAAAATATATCCATGTTCCTTTAAAATTCGTGCAATTTCAATACGCATCTTACTAGCAGGCACTTCCACCACCCTATGCTTGGCTTGTAGAGCATTTCGCACACGCGTCAAAAAATCGGCAATAGAATCTGTGCTCATAATTTCACATTTTTACCAACTTGCTTTTTTTACACCTGGAATTAAACCCTGATTGGCCATAAATCGGAAATTGATACGAGATATACCAAAATCCCTCATGTATCCTTTTGGACGGCCATCGATCATACATCTATTATGAAGGCGAACTGGAGAGGAATTACGTGGAAGACGCTGTAAAGCAAGGTAATCACCCTTAGCTTTAAGTTCGGCTCGTTTTTTTGCATACTTTTCCACCAACTGCCTTCGCTTTCTTTCTCTTGCTTTCATGGATTCCTTTGCCATAACTATGATTTTTTAAATGGCATACCAAAAAGTTTTAACAATTCAAATGCTTCCTTATCTGTTCGAGCAGATGTTACAAAAGTTATATCCATCCCTGAAATCTTATATATTTTATCGATATTGATTTCAGGAAAAATAATTTGCTCATTGATTCCAAGTGTGTAATTACCTCTTCCATCAAAACCTTTGTCATTAACACCTCTGAAATCACGAATCCTAGGAATAGCTGCTGATATAAGGCGATCCAGAAATTCATACATGCGATCTCCACGCAATGTAACCCGAACGCCTATGGGCATTCCACGACGAATTTTAAAATTTGAAACATCTTTCTTTGCTTTAGTAATTACAGCACGTTGCCCAGTGATTAGAGTTAACTCACTTACAGCAAATTCAAGCAATTTTTTATCCTGTGTTGCTTTGCCAACACCTTGGTTGATGCATATTTTTTCAAGTCGTGGAACCTGCATGATAGATTTATACTGAAATTTTTCCATCATGGCAGGTCTAATTTCATCAAAATATTTTTTCTTTAAACGAGGTACGTAGTTTGTCATTTAATTTCCTCCTTTGATTTTTTTGAATAACGAACTATAGTACCATCTTCCTTCCTAACACGACCTACACGTGTAGGTTGACCCTTATGATCAATGAGCATCAGATTGGAAATATGTATAGGTGCTTCTTTACGAACAATTTCCCCTTGTGCATTTCGTGCACGTGGTTTTTGATGTTTAGCAACGATGTTAACTCCTTCAACTAGTGCTTTATTGAGTGAAGGGAAAACCTTGATCACACGACCCTGTTTCCCTTTATCATCACCTGCAATAACCAATACAGTATCTCCCTTTTTTATTTTCAGTTTAAACCTTTTTGTTTCTGACTTCATAGACAAAGCATTTCGTTATAAAACTTCTGGTGCCAATGAAATAATTTTCATGTACTGTTTTTCACGTAGCTCTCTAGGTACAGGTCCGAAAATGCGAGTCCCTCTTAGCTCGTCAGCAGGAGTCAACAATACTACAGCATTTTCATCGAATCTGATGTAAGAACCATCTTGTCGACGAATTTCTTTTTTTGTACGGACAACAACAGCCTTAGTCACAGTTCCCTTTTTAATGTTTCCATTGGGCAATGCATCCTTGACAGTCACAATAATCTTGTCACCTACAGACGCATAACGCCTTTTGGTCCCTCCTAGTACGCGAATGCATAAAACCTCTCGTGCACCGCTGTTATCTGCCACTTTAAGTCTTGTTTCTTGTTGTATCATGGTTATTTAACTTTTTCAATAATTTCAACCACTCTCCATCTTTTTCTTTTGCTTAAAGGTCTAGTTTCCATAATAAGTACCTTATCTCCTACTTGACATTCGTTTTTTTCGTCATGGACCATATATTTCTTACTGCGAGTTACTACTTTCTTATATATAGGATCTTTCACATGACGTTCTACCAAAACCACTACAGTTTTGTTCATTTTGTCGCTTACAACAATTCCAACTCGTTGTTTTCTCAATCCGCGCTTCACTTTATTTGTTTCCATTTTCTTTTCCTTCTAATTCTCTTCTTCTTAATTCTGTTAAAATTCTTGCTATGGTTTTTTTGGTTTGCTTGATAACATGCGGGTTATCTAAAGGACTAATTCTATGATTTAATTTGTATCTGGTTAAACTCAACCTTTCTTCTTCTAATCGTTCTTTTAATTCCTTAGTCGACATTTGACGAATTACTTCATACTTCATGGTACTAAAATTTATTTATTCTCCACGTAATCAGGGCGGACTACAAACTTTGTTTTTACTGGGAGTTTTTGGGCAGCAAGACGCAAAGCTTCTCTTGCAGCTTCAAGAGGAACTTCATCTACCTCGAATAGTATTCTTCCAGGAGTAACAGGTGCTACGTAAAATTCAGGATTTCCCTTTCCTTTACCCATACGTACTTCATTGGGTTTACGGGTGACTATTTTATCGGGAAAAATGCGTATCCAGACTTTCCCTTCACGTTTAAGATAACGAGTAAGCGCTTGACGTGCAGCTTCAATCTGACGGGAAGTGATCCAAGCACTGTCCAATGTTTTTATTCCAAAAGATCCAAATGCAACGGTATATCCTCGTTGGGCTATCCCTTTCATTCTTCCCTTCTGTACCTTACGGTATTTTGTCTTCTTTGGTTGCAACATAACTTTTACATTTTAGATTCTTGTTTTTTGGATTTTGCTTTGTTGTAATTTGGTCTATGAGGAGTTCCTATGCTTTTTTCCTTTCTTTCACCGCGACCCATATGAGCTTCACCTAGTCCATAAAAATCGGGCTTGCCATAAATTTCACCTTTACAAATCCAAACCTTAATTCCTAAACGACCGTATGTAGTATGAGCCTCTGCCAAAGCATAGTCAATATCAGCACGAAATGTGTGCAACGGTGTGCGACCTTCCTTGTAATGTTCTGTTCTTGCCATTTCTGCCCCACCTATACGACCCGATATGGTCACTTTAATACCCTCAGCTCCAAGTCTCATCGCAGAAGCTATGGCTGTCTTGATAGCTCTACGATGAGAAAAACGTCCTTCTATTTGCCGAGCAATATTATTTGCAACAAGAACAGCTTCAATTTCTGGACGTTTTACCTCGGAAATATTAATCTGTACTTCCTTGTTTGTTAATTTTCTTAATTCCTCACGAAGTTCTTCAACATCCCTTCCCTTAGCTCCAATAATAGCTCCTGGTCTAGCAGTGTAAATCGTCACGGTAATAAACTTAACACTTCGCTCAATAACTATTCTTGAAACTTGGGCACGGGCAAGACGTACTTGTAAATATTTTCTGATCTTATCGTCTTCAATTAACTTTTCAGCAAAATTCTTGCCCCCATACCAGATGGAGTCCCATCCTCTAATAATTCCTATACGATTGCCTATTGGATTTGTTTTTTGTCCCATTTTATTCTTTTACTGTTTCGTTAACTTTATTTTGTTCTTCGGTTTTACTACCTAATTCAATGGTAATGTGACTAAAACGTTTGCGAATTCGATGGGCACGACCCTGAGGAGCAGGTTGAATTCGCTTAAGCATTCGGGCTCCGTCTACCTTTACCGATTTTACGTACAAACCAGCTTCCTCTAATCTGATCTTATTTTCAGTTTTCGCCTTCCAACTGTCAATAGCTGAGAGTAAAAGCTTATATAGATAAATAGATGAGCCAAAAACAGAATTTTTTAAAATAGCTAAAGCATGCTCCACCGGCTTACCTTTTATAAGTTCAACTACTGCCCTCACCTTTCTTTGCGAGATAGGACAATTCTTTAAAGTTATTGAGTATTGAGTTTTCCTTAATTCTTTACGTTTCTCTGCTGCTATTCGTTTTCTTGCTCCCATGACCTAGTTCATTTTATTTTTTATCTTTTTTCTGACCTGCGTGACCACGGAAAATTCTGGTAGGAGCAAATTCCCCTAAGCGATGCCCTACCATGTTTTCAGTAATATAAACAGGTATAAATTTATTTCCATTATGTATCTGGATTGTAAGACCAACAAAATCTGGGGTGATCATAGATGCTCGTGACCAGGTTTTAATAGGCGTCTTGTTGCCGGTCTTCTGAGCTTCCAGCACTCTCTTCAATAGCTTATAATGTACATAAGGTCCTTTCTTTAACGATCGACTCATAAGCTTTTATTTTTTTCTTCTTTCAATAATGAACTTATCACTTGGTTTTTTCCCTCTGGTCTTGTAACCCTTAGCATAAATACCCTTGCGAGAACGTGGATGACCACCTGAAGCACGTCCTTCACCACCACCCATAGGATGATCTACAGGGTTCATAGCTACACCACGAGTTCTTGGACGCCTTCCCAACCATCTCGAACGACCAGCTTTGCCACTTCTTTCAAGATTATGCTCAGGATTTGAAACCACGCCTATGGTAGCACGACATGACTGAAGAACCAATCTTGTCTCACCACTGGGCATTTTTAAAACAGCATATTTCCCTTCTTTAGATAGAATTTGAATAAAATTGCCAGCCGATCTTGCCAATTTGCCTCCTTGCCCTGGCCTTAATTCGACATTATGCACCAACGTACCTAAAGGTATTTCGCTGAGTGGAAGTGTATTTCCTATTTCAATAGGCACATTCGTTCCTGAAATAATGGTCTGCCCAACTTTCAAACCTTGTGGAGCAAGGATATATCGTTTTTCTCCATCTTTGTAAACAACCAAAGCTATGCGAGCACTTCTATTGGGATCATATTCAATGGATTTCACAACAGCCGGTATACCATCTTTATTTCTTTTAAAATCAATGAGACGATACATTTTTTTATGCCCCCCGCCTCTGTATCGCATGGTCATCTTACCCTGATTATTCCGTCCGCCAGTACTTTTTCTATAAATAAGTAAACTTTTTTCAGGCTTTGTAGCTGTTATATCATCAAATGTACTCAATACTCGGAATCTCAGAGCTGGTGTAACAGGTTTAAATTTTCTTAGTCCCATGCTTTTCTTTTTTAAATGTTGCTATAAAAATCTATTGTATATCCATCCGCCAAAGTTACAATTGCTTTTTTAAAAGCATCTCTTTTCCCTTCTATCCATCCTCTTTTTGTGTAACGAACCACTCTCTTCCCCCTATAGAGCATGGTGTTAACAGAGGTTACTTTAACGTTATAAAGTTTTTCAACAGCTTCTTTAATTTGGATCTTATTTGCCTTCTTATGTACAATAAAGCCATATTTATTCAATTTCTCTCCCTGACGGGTCATTTTCTCAGTTGACAACGGTTTTATTAAAATATCATTGATCTCCATAGTTTATACGTTTAATGTTTTTTCTTCTTGTGATGAACCCCACAATGCATGTATGATCTCTAATGATTTTTCAGAGATAAATAGAATTTCTGCATTTAGTATATCATAAGTATTTAAATCTGAAGCACTTATAACTTTCACATTCTGCAAATTTCTGGTCGACAAATATACGTTATTATTCCATTCATCTAACACCCATAGTGATTTTTTTTCGTAAGAATCAAAATTTTTCAAAAAGGCAACAGCTTGTTGAGTTTTGTAATTTTCAAAATGAATGTAATCTATTATTCGAATAGCATTCTCGCGTGTTTTTTCAGAAAGAGCAATTTTTCTTGCCAAAATCGAAACCTTTTTGTTAACCTTGATGGAATAGTTTCTAGGTTTTGGTCCAAAAATCCTTCCACCACCAATCAGCAAGGGAGATTTAATATCTCCACGCCTGGCATTACCAGTACCTTTTTGCCTATATAGTTTTTTCGTGGATCCTGTTATTTCACTTCTTTCTTTAGTTTTATGGGTACCTTGCCTCTTTTCCGCAAGAATGCGTTTCACATCCAAATATATCACATGTGGGTTAGGTTGGACATTGAAAACTGTTTCATCCACCTTGACAGTTCTACCCACTTCTTTACCTTCAATGTTATAAACTTTTAAATCCATCTTTCTAGTTTTAAATAACCACCATTAGGTCCGGGAACCGAACCTTTTACAAGGAGGAGATTTTTTTCGGGGAAAATTTTGAGTATTTGCAAATTGATGATTTTAACCTTTTTTCCACCATCTCTTCCAGCCATTCTTAACCCTTTGAAAACACGACTTGGGAAAGATGACCCACCTAATGATCCAGGGGCTCTCAATCGGTTATGTTGACCATGAGTACTTTCACCAACTCCAGCAAAGCCATGTCGTTTGACTACACCCTGAAAACCTCGCCCTTTAGAAATTCCAGTAACATCAATAAACTCTCCTTCCACAAAAACTTCGTCAACAGTAAGAACTTGCCCCAGTTGCTTCCGTTTTTCTTCTTCAAAACGTGTAAATTCCATGAGAACTTTCTTAGGAGTTGTACTAGCCTTTTTAAAATGACCTATGAGAGACTTGGGAGTTTTGTTTTCCTTTCTTTCATCAAAGCCCAATTGTATTGCATCATAGCCATCTTTTTCCTTAGTTTTAATTTGGGTAACCACACAAGGACCGGCTTCAATTACTGTGCATGGGATCATCTTCCCAGAGGCATCTATGAAACCAGTCATTCCAATTTTTCTTCCTATAAGTCCAGACATGCTTGTGTATATTTAAAGTTATACAACTTTAATCTCAACCTCAACCCCGCGAGGTAATTCTAATTTCATGAGCTCGTCAATGGTTTTAGATCTCTCACTGTAATAAATATCTATCAACCTTTTGTATGTAGCCAGCATAAACTGCTCTCGCGATTCCTTGTGGACAAAAGTTGAGCGATTGACAGTATAGATTTTCTTCTCTGTCGGAAGCGGTATGGGTCCACTTACAACAGCATTGGTGGCCTTAGCTGTTTTGACAATTTTTTCAGCTGATTTGTCCACCAGGTAGTGATCGTACGCTTTTAATTTGATTCTAATCCTATTGCTCACGGCATTTAATTTTTAATCCAACTGACGAACAATAATTCCTTTTGTTTGATATACGATTTCTTTTACCAAATCCGGAGGTGTAACTGCATAATGTGAGAATTCCATAGTGCTGGTAGCTCTTCCAGACGTTAAACTTCGTAAACTGGTTACATAACCAAAAGTCTCAGCAAGGGGAATATTTGCTCTTACAGAAATAGCCTGAACCTGAGGCTCAACAGCAATAATCTCACCTCTTCTTCGAGTAATGTCACCTGTAACATCCCCCAAATACTCTTCAGGTGTTATCACCTCTAGCTTCATGATAGGCTCGAGCAAATGCATAGATATTTTACGACAAGCCTCTTTAAAAGCTAATGTTGAACAAATTTCAAACGCCATCGGATCACTGTCCACAGGGTGTACTACGACATCATTAAGTATGACATGAGCATGATATACAGGGTAACCAGCATACACCCCCGTCTGCATAGCGCTTTGTATGCCTCTTTGAATTGCCTGTTCAATTTCCTTGGTAACTTGTTTACCTTTGACTTTGTTTTCAAACAATAAACCTTTATAAGAAATTGACAAAGGAAATATAGTAATTTCAACTTCAGCGTATTTCCCTCTGCCTCCAGCTTGTTGTTGATAAATTTCTCGGTGAGTGATCTCTCGTGCTGGAGCTTCTCTGTATGCCACCTGTGGTTTACCAAGGTTAACTTCTATGTTGTATTCACGTTTGAGTCTATCTATAATAATTTCTAAGTGTAATTCACCCATTCCACTAATAATAGTTTGACCACTTTCATCATCTTGTTTTACTTCAAATGTAGGATCTTCATCAGCAAAACGTTGAAGAGTTTGCCAAAGCTTATCTACATCAGCTTGAACCTTAGGCTCAACAGCTATATTAACCACAGGCTCAGGAAATTCGATAGTTTCTAACACAATAGGGTGTTTTTCATCACATAAGGTTTCCCCAGTCTTTGAAAACTTCAATCCAACAATTGCACCGATGTCTCCAGCCTCAATAACATCAATAGGTATTTGTTTATTAGAGTGCATCCGAAGTAGCCTTGCTGCTCTTTCTTTTCTATTCAAATTAGAATTATAAACCTGATCTCCTTGCTCTATTCTACCACTATATACGCGAACATATGAGATCCTACCTACATATGGGTCATTAGCAACCTTAAATACCAATGCAGATAAAGGTTCTTCAGAGGAAGAATGGCGAACTTCTTTAGCTAATGTCTTTGGATTGATTCCTTCAACAGGTGGTATATCCAGAGGATTAGGCAAATATAGGCAAACCGCATCCAACAATTTCTGAACACCTGTATTATGAAACGATGCCCCACAAAAAACTGGATAAATCTTATTTTGTATGGTTAACCTACGTATTTCTGCTATAATTTCTTCATCACTGATGGACCCAGGATCATCAATAAATTTTTCCAATAATTCAGCATTTTGTTCAGCAACAACTTCGAGAATATGTTCCCGCTGTTTCTCAACTTCAGGAATCATTTCCTCCGGAATAGGAATTTGATAAAACTCCTTTCCTAAAGATGTTTGATCCCATTTATAAGCTTTTTTTTCGATCAGATCTATCACACCTATAAATGACTCTCCTTCGAACAAGGGAAGTTGTAAAGGAAGAGGATTTGATTTAAATTTTTCCTCAATTTGCTTAATCACTCTAAAAAAGTCGGCACCTTGCCTGTCCATCTTGTTAACATAGCAAATACGAGGGACGTTATACTTGTTTGCCTGACGCCAGACCGTTTCGCTTTGTGGCTGAACCCCTCCTACAGCACAAAAAATAGCAATAACACCATCCAATACACGAAGACTTCGTTCTACCTCAGCCGTAAAATCAACATGTCCTGGTGTATCAATGATATTAATTTGATATCTATTATTATTCACGTGCCAGTATACAGTTGTAGCAGCAGAAGTAATGGTAATACCTCGTTCTTGTTCTTGGATCATCCAGTCCATTGTTGCTGTTCCTTCATCCACTTCACCTATTTCGTAATTAACGCCGGTATAATAAAGGATCCGCTCCGTGGTAGTGGTTTTACCAGCATCAATATGAGCCATGATCCCTATATTTCTTACCGACGTCAGCTCCATCATTAATCTTTCTTAACTTAAACTTTAAAATGAGCAAAAGCTTTGTTAGCCTCTGCCATGCGATGAATATCTTCCTTTCGTTTAAATGCACCCCCTTCTTCTTTGTAGGCAGCAATAATTTCAGCAGCAAGCTTGGCAGCCATTCCTTTTTCGTTTCGCTTTTTTGCAAAAGCAATGAGGTTCTTCATTCCAATACTCATCTTTCTTTCGGGGCGAATTTCTGTAGGTATCTGAAATGTTGCACCTCCAATTCGACGGCTTCGCACCTCTACCTGAGGTGTTACATTGGCAAGTGCTTTCTTGAAAACTTCTAACCCGTCTTCATTGGTTCTCTTTGCAACAATTTCCAAAGATTGATAAAATATCTTAAATGCTTTATTCTTTTTCCCTCTTCTCATGATATTATTTACAAATTTGGTTACTATTATTTCACCAAATTTGGGATCGGGTTGCACTTCGCGTCGCTTGGCTCTAGCTTTTCTCATATCTTATTTATAATTTTATTTTTTCTTAGGACGTTTCGTACCGTACTTGGATCTTTGTTGTTTTCTATTTTCAACACCTGCCGTATCAAGTGCTCCTCGTACTATATGATATCTCACACCTGGTAAATCTTTTACACGTCCACCGCGAACAAGCACAATACTGTGTTCCTGCAAATTATGCCCTTCACCAGGAATGTAAGCCGTAACTTCATAACCATTCGTCAGGCGAACACGAGCAACTTTCCGCAAGGCTGAATTCGGCTTCTTTGGTGTCGTCGTATACACACGCGTACAAACTCCCCTCTTAAAAGGATTTCCCTGAAGAGCTGGGCTTTTACTCTTTTTCTTAACTTTCTCCCTTCCTTTTCTTATTAATTGCTGTATCGTTGGCATATATAAAGCAAATTACTTTTTCCCATTTTGGGCTTGCAAAGGTAGAGAGTTTTTTTGAAATAACAAATATTTTTATAAAAAAATGTTAAAAAGACGATAAAAAGATATTCATCCTTGAGGTCTCAAGCGGATTCGAACCGCTGTAGACGGTTTTGCAGACCGTTGCCTAGCCACTCGGCCATGAGACCATCGCAACAAAATTACAAAAAATATTCTTTCGTACGCAAATTATTTTGAGAAATATTATTTATTCCCAAAATTGCTTATATACAGCATCATATTTAATCGTTTTCCTATAATTTTTTATTTCAGAAAAACTCATCTCCTTTAATTTCCTTAACTTTTAATTTATATTTTTTGCTTGACTCTCATTAGCTAGTAATTGAATTTGGCGTAATGTAATCAAGTCACTAAAGCATCATTTTTTTTCTTCAATATTTGGTGGAAGCTGATGTTGAATGTTAATTCCTTTTAAGTGAGGAGGTGCATATGGAAATCTAAGGTCCTGATAGCGAGAAACAATTCGTCCATTCTCCACCTCATCTTTTCGAACAGCTATGATGAACCATGAAAACTCAACATTACTGGTTCCATTCATTTGTTCGACCACTTCAAAGCCTTCTTGTGTAATATTGGTTACATACATGCCATTGCAAGGCCCCAAAGGTTGAATAAAGACATTGGCGGGATGCTGATCATCAATAATGACATTGTAAGAAAAAATTTCATCTAATTTTACGTAAGCTCGCCCATTTTTTAATTTTCCTCGCCCCATATCGTGAAAAACAACCTGTGGTGCTTCCGGGCAAAACATGATACGTTCTTGTTGATTCAAATCTTTTACGATGGTTCCAGCCGCACCATTTCCTGTTATTTTATATTCAGTTCCACCGATAAAACCTCCTATCTGAGCCATGCGAGTTGTGCCTACATTATTTCGCCACATAGCATAATATGCTTGCCTGTCGCCACTGGTGTTGGTAGCATAACTAAAAGTGCCTGTAGACGTACCCGTAAAATAACCACCACAACCATCACTAGGGATGTTTAAAGCAGAAATCCCATTCCCTACTCCCACTACACCAATGCTTTTGGAGCCACGAGTCTCCCCCCAGATGGCAAAACTTTGCGAAGTTGTATTATTATTAGATACACCCCAAATAGTAATAGATTGTGGTGCATCGTTTTGACCATAAACAGCTGTACTAGGAGAATTAGGATTGGTAGGAGCAGTAGTGGAACTATTATAACCTCTAATAGCATGACCGTCATTGGAGTACGTACGACCATCAACACCAAATACAACGCCCGAAGTAGCCAAGTTTTGCCCATACAAAGCTTTTGAAGAGTTGGTAGTTGAATTTACCTTTCCCCAAACTCCATAAGTAATACCACTTGCATTCACATAAACTTGTATACCATTCCCTGCAAACTGAGAACTTTCAACATAAATTGCATCACCCAAGTTGTTAGTACGGACATCCAACTTTCCATTTACAGTAGTTGTTCCGATACCTACTTTTCCATCCGTGGTCAATCGCATAATTTCGTTGTTAGCAGTTTTAAAGATAACTTCTTTAAGATCGGTTGTCCCAAGAAAATGTGTACCAGGTACGATTCCTGCATTACCCGCCAAAAGCCATGCATAGTTTCCTGCTGAAGATGACGAAATAAGTAAAACCCATTTATTACCATCCCAATAGTAATAACCAGGCTGAACATCGTTCACCATTGCAGTATTAAAAACCAGCAAACTCGTAGCTGGGGAACTGATGGGACTTGGTGAAGTAGTACTATTAAGAGATACCCTTGGAATAAGTACACCTTTTCCACTAGATCGAATTTCTAACATAGCAGAGGCATGTGGTGTGATCATCGTTTCTGAAATACCAACGTTCTGCCCCTTAATAAAATACAATATAAAGATTGCAAAAAAAACATATAACTCTTTCATGTTTTTTTTCAAAATTAAAAAAAATCATTTTTTGGAGTAAATGAAATGCTGCTTAATTTTTAACTACTGCAAAAAAAATTCGCTAAAATCAAACAACATTGTCATGAAAAATTTTTAGCAAAAAAATTAGGATACGTTTGCTTTAATTAAAAGAAACTATTATTAGCAGCATTTCGTCTGTATTTAAAAGGATTAGGATTGACATACTGGAGTAATATTTCAAAAGCTCCTCGTCCATTCGATGCTTTGGCAAGACCTGAAATGTTGATATCATACACTAAGCCAAAAGCAAAACTTCCTACTTCAAACGTAAGATAAGGATTAATTGCATCACCTACACGAAAATATCCACCCAATGTGAGTGCAGACTCTTTTACAAATCCCGTATAACGCGATTGCTCTTTTAGCATGAACCGTCCGCCCATCCCAAAAGTAATCATGCGAGCAGGACCTTGAAATGCTGTTAAGACTTCAGGAATAAGTGCTGTATTTGTATAAAAAAGACCTATCTGCCCACGAAAATGAAACAAGAATTTACTGTAAAGTCTTTTAAATTCTTCTCCCGTAAAATCGATCTTAGGCCTGTTAATGTGATGGTAAGCTACGCCAACATTCAACTTCACACCATCGTTGGAGGCTATGGAAGTTTCATTACTTACATAGCTATATAATAGACCAGCAGATACATCTCCCATCTGTCGTTTTTCAGAAGTAATGTTTTCCCCACTAGGAATGGAAGCATCAAAGCCATTTCCTGTAAACTGATTATGCCAAAAAAGACCACTTTGATCAAAGCTTTGCTGCACATAGGCACCATTAAGACCAGCAGATAGGATACTTTTCATACTTAATATCACATGGTAAGCTATAGAAAGTGTCGCTTTTAAAGTCTTGAATTCGCTGCTACCTGTTTTATCCGATAAAAGAGTACTTCCCACAGCCAAAAAACCAGTTTGGCTAGTCTTCTTAGCAATTCCCATGTCAAAACTTGCCAAATATGTTACGTAAGGCTCCGTAACGCTTTTCCATTGATTTCGATAAACAAGAAGACCTCTCTGATCGCCAGCAAAAGCACCGGTATTTGCAGGATTCAAATTCAAAGCAGTAGTGTTAAAAAAAGAAAAATGAAAATCCTGAGCTTCTATCCTTTCAAAACCGATTAATATCATTAATAAGTATAAGTACTTTCTCATATCTCTACCTTAATTAATTTTTTAACGTACGACTGTTATATTACCTTTCTTGATCACAGTTTCATCGTTAATGAAAGTGACACTTAAGTAATAGACAAAGACTCCAGGATCTACGGGCTTGCCTCTAAATGTTCCATCCCATCCTTGCTGTAAGGTAGTTGTTTCAAAGACTTTTTCACCCCAACGATCGTAAATAAAGAATTTCATTTGTTTTATTCCTCCACCTAGGACATACAACACATCATTCATACCATCACCGTTGGGTGAAAAAATATCTGGAACCCATACACCAATATCGCCACAGTAATCATCAGAAGCAACAACATTGACGGAAGCTGCATCCTTACAACCATTGGCATCAGTTACCGTAACGGAATAAATTCCTGGAAGCAAATTTACTATCGTATCATTCGAAGCATTGTTGTTCCAAACATAGACATAAGGTTGGTTTCCACCGGTTACTTGAACCCATGCTTTTCCGTCGGCGGAATCCATGCAAATCTGGTTTTGTGAATAAATTTGAATCGCTGGAGCCGATAGAACAACAAGATAGATGGTATCTTTGTCACCGCATTGCCCAGCTATGGTATAAATAATCATGTGAGACCCACTTCCTGCCGTAGCAGGATTCCATGTTCCATTTTGTGAATTTGTGATACCTGGGCCACTCCAAGTACCACCTGCAGTAACAGCAGTGAGTTGAACAGGATTCTCATTGGAGCAATATGTTGTGTCGGTAGTAGTAATGGTAGCATCAGCGTAAGGTTGAACAGTTACAATAACTGCATCACTGTTAGAACAATTATAAGAGTTGGTCACTGTCACACTGTAAGTGCCTGAAGTAGAAACAATGATTGTTTGTGTATTTTCATTGGTACTCCACACATAAGTTTCTCCCGGGTTTCCGGCATCGAGTACAGCTTGTTGTCCTTGACAAATCGTTATATCAGGTCCTAAATTAACCACAGGTGCAGGCCATACGGTCACCTGAATAGCATCCGAAGTTGAGCATATCCCACCATAGGTGACTGTAACGCTGTAGGTGCCACTGGTACTGACGTTAATGGTAGAATTTGAAGAACCCGTACTCCAATTGTAAGTAGCACCAGGATTGCCAGCGTTGAGTACCAACGTGTTGCCCTGACAAAAAGCTGTATCATTGCCTAGATCTACTACAGGATAAGGATACACGGTAATGGTTACCTGATCAGTAGCTGAGCACAACCCTCCGTTTGTAACTGTAACACTATATGTACCTGATGTGCCTACGGTAATGGTTTGCGTATGTTCATTCGTACTCCAATCATACAAAGCACCAGGATTACCAGCATCCAGAACGACTGTGTTACCTTGACAAATATTCTGGTTAGGTCCTAGTTCAACAACAGGCGTATTGATCACAGTGACCTGAATGGCATCTGATGCGTTACAACTGCCTGCAGTAACAGTTACGCTATAGGTACCAGATGTGCTGACCTGTATAGATTGGGAATTACTACCGGTACTCCAGCTGTAGGAATCGAATCCTGTTCCTGCATTTAAAGTCAGTGGTGTCGTGCTACAAATGGTGGTATCGTTTCCCAGATTCACAATTGGCGCTCCACGAGAAAGGGCGAAAGCCTGCTGAGAAAAATCATTCCATGCATTTACCCATCCATAATACATGGGCGTACCAGCTGTGGTTGCTGAACTTACCAGCTTTCTCCATTGGTTAGGAGCTAAATACCATCGTGCCAGGTTATCCCAATTACCATCCTGGACTGGATTATAATAAATTCGCATGTTTACAGCATCAACACCAGCGGTACGATTGATTTGATGATAAAAGTATGGATTAATCTGGCAAAGACCTGCCTCCATTTGAGAACGGTCATAACCTTCCGAAGTTGCGTCTACATTAGCCATTCGCACTACATACGTATTGGCAGCAGCAGTAGCAGGTGTCAGTTCGACAGGACGATAACGTGGTGTTCCCACACTCGAACCTACGGGGAACAAATAAGATGCATTTTGATTTGTTTGACGTGATAAGTAACCCCCATTGAGACTGCTAACAAAACCAGTCGTGCGTTGAATTGCATTGGTAGACGTATTGAGTACATACATCGTGTAGGTTTGTGTTGCAAGTTCTCGATCGTTGAGGTTGAGAACACCCGCGACTTGTTCGTGCTGAGCTTGTGTTTTGATACCCGTGCCCAACAGAGTTAAATTGAAAAAAGTTGTAATTTGAGTTCCCCCAAGTGTTTGATTTCCACCCTTGAGCATCACGTGTCCGTTATTGTGATTGAATGTGGCGTTGTTGGTCCAGTTCCCCCAAAGATGAATATTTCCAGCGCCATTTATAGTCGCGTTGTTGGTGAGATCACCTGCTATGTAAAGGTCAGAACTTGGAACAGCTTCTAACGTAACAATCCCTCCCGACGCATTAGTTAAAGATCCATTGACCTGTACGATGGCTCCACTTTTAAGATGCACCACTGCTCCATTGTTGTAAAAGAGCTGTGCATCCAACAAACACCAACCCACAATCATGATCAGAAAGGCAATCGACTTCATGATCACTCCTCTATTTATTTGTTAGGCATGTAACGCAACGTCTTGTGTTGGGATGGATCTTCGTTCTCATCACGTAATAGTTTCAAAGTTTGTTGCGATCTAGGTTCAGCAAACTTCATCATAAGTTGTTTCTTCTCATCAGGTACACGTATCTTTTCCAAAATATCTTTTGGAGGTTCTATTACTTGGGTTTTTTCAACTCGCTTAGCCATAGCTACCCAATTGAATGTCATGGGTCCATTTTCACTCACCAACGTAAAACCACTTTTGTCTGCATTTTTCACATAAAATTCAGCATCAGGACTCGTAGGTGTGATCATAACCACAGGTACTTCAACTAAATCCATTTGCTGGAAATCTTTTGAATAAGATATACGCACTTCTCTACCACTAACGCTTCCCACCCCATACTCAGTTACCGGTACGTGCTTTTCAATCAGTTGCAATCTTTCATCCACATGTTTTACACCTACAATGGCAAGAGAAGCGATTTCATAATCTGAAACAAACGAAAAAGTGTTATCTTTGACATAATCGGGCAAATCCTCAACAAAAAAGCCCAAGTGATAGTTGAAGCGTGTTCTCATGTAATGATCATTCGTCAATTGATCAACTTCTGATTTATACTTATACCAACGAGGCTCGAGTTTACGAATATCATTCATGACTAGATCCTTATAATCCCAAACGTTAACAACATCTCTTTTATATGCTTTGCGCGACCCGGTTTGCCAACCATTTATAGCATAACCTGTAAACCAAGGTGTAGTAGATGTCCCCACCCTTCCAGAATTAGGAGTTCCTGGAGCTAAGGTGGGCTCACCAGCAAGATTGTTGATAAGTATGGCTGTCTCTTATACACATCT